>NZ_JALKFW010000102.1:0-384 GCF_023243055.1 Frankia sp. AgPm24
GAGTTCGCCGCTGTCGCTGCGGGTGTCGCCTATCGGGAGCCGTCGGCGGCCGGGCGGCGGGAGTGGATGTCGCCGGAGTACTGGGTGCGGCAGGTCCGTGAACCCGTCCCTTATGCCGAGGCCCTCACCGAAGCCCGGGGCGACTTCCTGGTCGAGATCGGTCCGGATGGAAGTCTGACCTCTCTCGCCCGGACCAGTGACCATCCGGTTGCGGCGGTGGCGTTGTCGCGTCGGGATCAGCCGGAGTCGGATGCGGTCATCGCCGGGTTGCTGGAGTTGTGGACTGTGGGCGGGCCGGTCACGCAGGCTGCTCTGGCCGCGCTGATTCCCGGTGCCGCCGTTCCCGGTCGGGTCGTTCCGCTGCCCACGTACCCGTTCCAGCGG
>NZ_JALKFW010000103.1:0-376 GCF_023243055.1 Frankia sp. AgPm24
GGGTGTGGTTGGTGGGGGTGGTGTCGGGGGGTGGGGTGAGCAGGAGGGTGTGGAAGTGGAGGTGGTGGGTGTGCAGGGTGGTGGGGTCGGGGTTGGGGGTGTCGAGGAGGTGGGTGGTGGTGGTGAGGTGGTGGGTGAGGGTGGTGAGGTGGGTGTCGGTGATGGTGGTGGCGAGCAGGCGGATGGTGGTGGTTTCGAGGTGGGTGTGGGCGGTGTGGATGTCGGCGAGGGTGGTGTGCTGGTGTTCGAGGACGAGGGCGGTGTAGCGGGCGGCGCCGTCGCCGCCGGGGGTGTGGACGCGGGCGCCGCCGGGGGCGCCGCGGCGGCCGCTGATGAGGGCATCGGATTCCAGGACGCGGAAGGCTTCGCGCAGGGG
>NZ_JALKFW010000104.1:0-371 GCF_023243055.1 Frankia sp. AgPm24
GGAGCCGATCGCCGTGGTCGGGATGGCCTGCCGACTCCCCGGCGGCATCACCTCACCCGACGAACTCTGGCACCTGCTCGACACCGGCAACGAAGCCATCGGCCCCTTCCCCACCGACCGCGGCTGGAACCTCGACACCCTCCACCACCCCGACCCCGACCACCCCGGCACCACCTACACCCACACCGGCGGCTTCCTCACCAACATCGCCGCCTTCGACGCCGAGTTCTTCGGCATCAGCCCCCGCGAAGCCCTCGCCATGGACCCCCAACAACGCCTCCTCCTCGAAACCAGCTGGGAAGCCCTCGAACACGCCCACCTCGACCCCGACACCCTCCGCGGCACCCCCACCGGCGTCTTCAGCGGCCTGA
>NZ_JALKFW010000105.1:0-368 GCF_023243055.1 Frankia sp. AgPm24
CCAGCGATCATCGAGACCGAGGAGGCGCTACCCACGAACCAAGCAGCCTGATGTCTCACCGGGATTGACAGGCTCCGTGACGGCCGCACTGTCACCTACGGCTGGGATGACCTCGGGCGTCTGGACGCTGTGCACCGCACCGGCGCCAGCACAACCCGGCTCGTCACCGACGCCGGTGGTGCTCCCATCGCAATGGGCGACACCCCCGTCCTGTGGGACTCCCTCGCCGGACCGGGCCACGCCCGCCGGCTCGGCGACCAGTGGGTCACACCGGAGACACAGGCGCCGGAGCGGAGCCTGTCAATCCCGGTGAGACATCAGGCTGCTTGGTTCGTGGGTAGCGCCTCCTCGGTCTCGATGATCGCTGG
>NZ_JALKFW010000106.1:0-366 GCF_023243055.1 Frankia sp. AgPm24
GACGAATACCTGAAAAAACAGTCCGTCGCATAGATCATCTTAATAGCGGCTGTCCGGATTTAACGGGGCACACCAGGTTCTCGACGGACCAGTGGTCGCGGGTGAGGTCGGCGAGCAGGGCGGGGCTGGCCTGGTGGGTCGGCAGGCTGGTGATCGCGTGGATGGTCTCGGTGGTGGTGGGCCCGCGGTTGAGCGACCGGCGGCGGGTGATCTGGATGGCTTGGACGGCGTGGGGGAAGTTGATGCCGGCGCGCAGTTCGGTGGCTTTCACGGTCCGGGTTTCGACACGTCCGTGGCCACGGTCGCGCGTGCGGACACGGGTGGCGACACGGTTCCAGGGCAGGGCTGTGAGCTGGGCATACAGTG
>NZ_JALKFW010000107.1:0-361 GCF_023243055.1 Frankia sp. AgPm24
TGGCGATGGACCTGGCCGACACCGCGGGCGAGCCGGTCCTGACCTTGGGAGCCCTCACCTCACGGCCCATCACCGCCACCGAGCTCAACGCTCCCACCGCCCCCGCTCGCGGTGCGATGTTCGCCGTCGACTGGAGCCCCCTGTCCGGCAGCGAGGTTGATGGCGCGAGCCGGCCGAGCAGCGCCGCGATCACGGATGTGGCGGGTCTGGAGGCCTTGGTTGAGGACGTGCCGGAGTGGCTGGTTCTCGATGTGGATCCGCTTGCCGCTGGTTCTGAGCCAGACGAGTTGGTGCGGGTGCGGGTGGTGTTGGCGCGGGTGTTGGAGGTGTTGCAGGCGTTCACGTCCGGGTCGGCTTTTGG
>NZ_JALKFW010000108.1:0-358 GCF_023243055.1 Frankia sp. AgPm24
CGGTGCCGCTCAGCGGGGTGATTCACACCGCCGGGGTCCTGGATGACGCGGTTCTGGGCGGGCTGACTCCGGGGCGGTTGGACACGGTGTTGCGTCCGAAGGCGGATGCGGCCACGCATCTGGATGAGCTGACGCGCGGGCTCGGGCTGGCGGCGTTCGTCGTGTTCTCCTCGGGCGCGGGGGTGCTGGGTACTCCGGGGCAGGGAAACTACGCGGCGGCGAACTGCTATCTCGACGCTTTGGCCGCCAGGCGGCGGGCGGCCGGTGAGGCCGCGGTATCCCTGGCCTGGGGTTACTGGGCTGAGGCGAGCACGATGACCGGGCATCTGACTCAGGCTGATCTGGCTCGCATGAGCCG
>NZ_JALKFW010000109.1:0-358 GCF_023243055.1 Frankia sp. AgPm24
ACACCCTGCCCGCGAGCCTGGGCCACCAGCTGCGCGACCAGCGCGGGATCCAGCCCCGCCGGCGTCGCCTTCGACGTACGGGACCAGCCGGCAGGCTCCTGGGTAGACACCTGCGCAGTGTCCGTCATGTCGGTCATGATCGTCATCAGGTGCACTCCCTGATCAGGGTCACACCGTTACTTTTACAGGCCCGAAGGCGGGCGGCATCGATCGTGACCTGGAGCGGTGCGGCTGCGCCGACAACGCCGGTGAGCACCGCAGCGTCACGACAGGTTCCGCTCGCTAGCCTCGGGCTTTCACCGGGGTGATCGTCTGTTGGGTTGCCGCAAAGAGGAAAGTGCTCCTGGCCAGGGAGGAT
>NZ_JALKFW010000110.1:0-345 GCF_023243055.1 Frankia sp. AgPm24
TCCCAGGCGAGGCGGATGATGGAGTTCTGCCGCCCGGTGGTGTTGAGGGTGTTGCCGAAGGTGCGCCAGTAGGAGTCGTAGGCGCCGGTGGCGCAGGTGGCGAGGGTGTTGCCCTGCCCTTCGGGGAACGGCGGGACGGTGATCACGAGCCGGCCGGGCCAGTTCGCGTAGTTCAGCTGCGCGAACGACGGTTCGACGATGCTTGGCCAGTTGTTGCGGGCCACGTAGACGTTGGCCAGGTCGCAGGGGGTCCCGCGGGACTGGCAGAAGGCGTCGGTCACCGAGGGGGCCTGGAGCAGGTTGGCCCAGGTACCGGACTGCCAGGGCAGACCCGACCGGAAGCCG
>NZ_JALKFW010000111.1:0-341 GCF_023243055.1 Frankia sp. AgPm24
TTCCGGACTCCGTGTGCGGTGACGAGATGCCGGGCTACGAGGCCGCCCAACGTCCCGGTCCCACCGGTCACCACCACGCAACCGGCACCCGCACCCCCAGCCAGGAGATCCTCTTCAACGACTCGGGCAAGCCGAGGCACCTCGACCAGACCCTCCCCCAGCCGAATCTCCCACTCCCCATCAGCGGCAGCCTGCTCCAGCACACCCGTGAGATCCGGAAGCCCCGCAGCCTCAGAGCCGAGATCCACCAGCAGGATCCGGCCGGGATTCTCCGACTGCGCCGAGCGCACCAACCCCGCCACCGCGGCCGCGACCGGGTCACCACCCGCACCCCGAACCAC
>NZ_JALKFW010000200.1:0-50978 GCF_023243055.1 Frankia sp. AgPm24
AGGCGTCTGTCAGTGAAACAGGAAAACCTGCCCGCGAGGGTAGGAATCCCCGGTCTTCAGGCCGGGGAGGATGTCAATGACCGTCTCGCCGATGAGTACGAGGCCGAGCCGACGCAGCAGCAGGTGCCCCGGTGTCACGGTGCTACCTGGCGGCGAGGCTGTATCGGGCATGAACGGTGTCGCCCTGATGAAATGCCCGCACCCCCTTCAGGCAGGCAGGGATGCCATGATGGGATGGGGTCAGCACCATTTTTTTCGGCAATGAAAACTTGGAACATGGCCAACGAAGCGATGGCTCTCGTCGCTGTTCGTATCTGAGGATCCGCCGCTGTAGGTTCCTGCTGCTGTTTCGGTGGGTTCCACATACGTGGGCTGCGGTTGCGGCTTCAGAACGACAGTGATCATGCGTCCGATTCGGATTTTCTCGCCCGCCCTAGGGAAACTGTCCACGACGGTGGCAGCGGAGTCATACGTCTCCACCGCCACCAAACACGGCATCCCCCAGTTCCCCGCCCTCGTGCAACTCGCCGAGGGCCGCCCCTGGATGCCCACAACCACCTAACCAAAGATCAAAGCGATACCTGGCCAGTTACGGCGGACTGTGTCTGGATCCGATGCTGCGGGTCGGCTCGAGGACGGGCATGGTTCATCTCTCGCGGCCCTCTCCGTCAACGTGGTGGTGGGCGACCGCTGGGCTCCGCGCCCGGTGAGGTCGTCCCCGTACGGCCTGACCCGGATCTGCGGGCAGGGCTGGCCGCCCGCGCCGCCGCCGACCGCACCAACGTCGGCGACGTCATCCGCCAGGAACTGCGTGCGTGGCTCGACGTCGCCTGAACGTCACCCCTCACCAGCCAGCCGCCAGCTCAGCCGGTATGCGGCGCACGCCCGTCTGCGCGTCGGTGCTCTACTGCGGCGAACGGGTAGCAGTGGGATCATTACCGGCAGTCCCTGTGATCTGGAGGATGACCGTGTCCCACGCGTCGAGCGGCGCTGACCCGGAGCGCGTCGCTGATTCTGGCCGAGATGCTGCCGCACCGGCCGCCGAGCCCACGGTCGGTTCCGCGGAACCATCGAACCCAGATCCGGCGACGAGGTCGGACCTGCCTGCCGAGGGTGGGACGCCCGAAGCCTCCGAGAACCGCTGCGCCCGGTCGACTGGGATGGCTCCTTCACCCGCACCTGTGCCGCCCGCGACGCACAGGCGACCGCGCGCCGTCTCGCTTCCGAACACGAGGCGGAGCTGGATCAGAAGTTCGCGGACGAGCTGTCGCGGAAGTACCGCGACGAGGCGAAGGCGCGGGCGGATGCCCGGCGACGTGTCGAGCTTGACCGGCTGGTGGAGCAGGCCGTGGCTGAGAAGACACCGCCGAGTCTGTTCGATCGGTTGGGGAGCCTTGGTCGCGTCTGGGATGACGATGAGCCCGGTTCGCCCGGTAACCGCCTCGTCGACGATCGCGCGTCCGACGAGCCGAGTGCCACCCCGATCGCGGTGGTTGTCGGGCAGTGTCGGTATGGTGCCACCGGCTTCGAACCGGGCCACCGCCGACTGCGTCATGCCCGCCGCGCGGGCCAGTGCGGCCTGGCTCCAGGCTCGCTGCTGACGCAGCTCCCGCACCGACCGGCCCAGCTCGAAGGCCAGTCTGGTCGCCTGCTAGGCCTCACGTGCACCCGGCTCGCCCATCCGCCGTTCCCGCAGCCCCGTCCAGTCCGCCTGCTCAGCCATCGCTGCTGTCCTCCTCTTGCGCGCGTGTCGGGGTGGGTGGGGCCGAGGATTTCGCGGCGGGTCTCGTGGACGCGTTCGTGCCCTGGAAACCGCACCCGCCCGTCAGCTGTCCGGCCGATACCGCCGCTTTCGCTGCCACTGGACGTCTCGCCGGGGAGACGGCCGGTACCTCCCGTCCGAGCCGGGCCCGCACCGCGGTGACCAGGCCGCGCCCACTGGGCGACCGCCTTTGGCGAGGACAGATAGCCGTCGGAGACCACCGCGATCGTGCACCTGGCCTGGCTGATCACCCGGTCGAGCCAGCCCACCCGATGCGTGCCCGGGATCAGATCCCACGACTCGTTGACCACCCCGAGCCCGGCCTGTTCCAACATGTGGGACGCCCACTCCGCCCACGGTCGACCATTATCGGCATACGAGACAAAACGTATCGGTTCAGAAGACACCGATCCACGGCGTAGCGGTTCAGGGTGCCGCGTCCGGTCGAGCCCGTCGGATGACGCGGGCGCCGGCCTGGCGGATGGTCGGGGCGGAGACCGTGGCGGGGCTGGGGGCAGAGTCGGCGTCAGGGTTGGTGGCGCGATGGGAGATCTCGGCATCGATCAGCCGGATGAGCCAGGTGTTCATCGAGACGCCGTCAGTGGCCGCGTGACGCCTGGCGGAGTCGCGGATCTCCTCGGGCAGTCGGAGCGTGATGGTCCGGATCATGGCCTCGAGGTTAGCCGTGTTTGACGGTCAGCAAAAGCAGGCGGTCGCGTCCCGCTGTGGTCCGGTCGTACACGCCTCCGGTGGGCCCGACGCCGGTGCTGGGCACATCGGTACGTGAAGAAGAGTGATGGCGGACAAGCGCGCCACGCTCCAGATCGGAGACCGAAGGCTGTTTCACGTGCATGCGCTCTGCGAGTTCGACCTGGGTGAGGTCCTGCTCCTCGCGAATCTCGCGTAGTCGGTATGCGCGGACCTCGGCATCAAGCTGTGCGCGATGCCTGGCTACTTCACCCTCTCGAGGTGGTCTTCTGGCGCGAAATTCATCCCAGGTGGACACCATGGAAGTGCTTCCGGGTCGTAGTCGCCACGCAGCCATCCGTCGTCTGCTGCGTAAGGAGTAAGCCGGCCTGTCGGGTACCGATCAACGCTCTGGTGTGGCGAGAATCTTGAAGAGCACGGTGTTGACGTTGGTGAGTGTCTGCGTGTCGACCCGGCGGACGCGGGCCTCGAGGGATGCCTTCAGGACAAAGGTGACCAGGCCCATGACCGCCCACCTGCCATCGCCGAGATCGACACAGAATCCTTCGTCGGTGGCCTGCCTGACGACCAGCGCGGCCAACACTGTCGGTTCTTGGGGGATCTCGTTGTAGACCGTGGAACTGAGGACTAGAACCTCCCGGGGCGCCGCCCGGGTGCGGGTGCTCCAGATCTCGCCGCGGCGCGGTGGGCTCACGCGGCGGAGTTCGCCACGTTGGGCAGCCCGGCATCGGCGAGTGCCTGCTGGTTGGCCTCCCCGAAGGCCAGCGCCGCCTCGATGACGGCGGGATTCTCCGAGATCCAGGCGGCGTGCGCGGCACACCGGCGCCGCATGTCCTCGGTGTCGAGAAGCCTTTCGACCCAGGTGTTCATCGAGACACCGTCGGCCTGCGCGTACCGCTTGACCGCCTCGTAATCGTCATCGGAGAGCCGAAGTGTGAGCGTCCGTTGCATGCGAATCATGCTATCAAGATCTGAATTTGTTCATGGATCGGACGGTGATGGTGGGTCAGTCGGGGTCGGTGAGCAGGTCGAGGCGGCCGAGGGCCTGGGGGCCGGCGGCGTGGGCGTGGGTGCGCAGGTCGTGGTGGGTGGGCGCGGGGACCTCGAGGGTGTGGGCGAGGCGTTCGGCCTGGCGCAGCAGGTCGGTGCGGGTGATGCCGACCCGGCGGGTGAGGGCCAGGGCGCGGTCGAGGACGGCGGTGCGGCGGGTGGCGGTGTCCTCGCACCACAGCTGGGCGATGTGGTTCCTGGACAGTTCGTACGAGCCGAGCCGGTACAGGCCCAGCCGGCCCGCGCCGAAACTGGCCGGGGGCAGGACGATGCGCCACAGGCCCGCCGGGGTCTGGCGGGGCACGCCGATGCCACCTCCGTACCTGGCGAGCCAGGCCGTCCACAGGGTGTGCGGGTCGGCGGTGTCCTCGGCCTCGATGAGCTGGCGGGCATCGTCGACCTGGCGGACGACCTCGGCCAGGAACGGGTCGCGTTCATCGGCGCGGGCGGTGTAGGCGAGCACCCCGTGTTCCGCGGTCTCGATGAGATAACAGGGCAGGTAGGCCTCGCGGGTGCCCAGTTCCTGGATGGGGCCGAGGGCGGCGGGGACGTTGAACTCGGCGCGGTCGGGGCGTTCGGCGAGGGTGCGCACCGCGTCGGGGCGCAGCGGTGTGGGCGTGAACAGCTGGCGGAAACGGGTGAGGCCGGGGGCGCGATCGGAGGGCACGGCGGGTTCGGACAGGACGGCTATCTTGCCGTCGTAGTACGGGCGGGGAAACGGCCAGCCGGTGAACCGTTCGAACATCAGATGCTGGCGGCTTTCCCGGGCGACATAGCGGACGCCGGCCCGCCACGACCGCCGGCCGAGTTCGGTGAGTTCGAGGCGTCCACCGTCGTGCGCGGTGGGGGTCACGGTGACGTGGCCGATGGCGAGAAGCATTCCCAGGCAGCGGTGCAGCAGAGCGGCGGGCAGGGAGTAGAACGCGGCGATCTCGTCCACCGTGGTCAGGCGGGCCTCGGCGATGGCCCGGACCAGGAAATGGTCGAGGACCTCGAATGCCTGCGGATCGTGTACGGACGCGCTGATCTCGACCTGCCACAGCGGCCACAGCACGGGAAACAGGCGGGTGGGCCGCACCCCGGGTATGGCCGCGGCATCCTCCAGTGCCCGCCGCGCCGGATAGATCACCGGCTTCGCCATCAGTAGCCACCGTCGGCGAGCAGGCGGGCGATCTCGCGGGAGGGGCGCAGATCACCGTGGGCTCGCAGGTAGGTGACGAGTTCGCCGGCCATGGTCGCGAAACCGGTGTCGGTGGCGGCGCACAGCGTCGAGGTGTCGCCGACGAGGACGAGTTGCTGCTTCGCCCGGGTGATGGCGACGTTGAGGCGGCGTAGCTCGGAGAGGAAGCCGACGGCCCCGCGGTCGTTGCTGCGGGTGAAGCCGTAGACGATCAGGTCGCGTTCGCCGCCCTGGAACGAGTCGACGGTGCCGATGTTCTCGCTGATCCCGGCCGGATCGCCCAGCAGTCGAGCCAGTGCCGCCTCGATCCGCGCCGCCTGCGCCCGATAGGGGACGATCACCGCCCAGTCGGCGAAGTAGCGGGCGGCCCGGGCGATCTGCGCGGCGATCAGTTCGGCCTCCAGGTCGTTGACATAGCCGCGTTGCTGCCAGGCCTCGGTGGCGCGCAGTTCCTGCTCGGCCCGTTCACGGGCGGGACGATCCGAGGTGTCGATCATCCCGAACGGGCTGCGGAAGATCGGGTCGCCGCCACCGCCCTCGTGGGACGTCCGAAGTCGTCCCTGGTAGAAGGCGCCGGAGACGAACCGGGCGAGCACCTCGGGCATGCGGCGTTGCAGGGTGAGCTCGACGCGCTGCTCGTCGCCCAGACGAGGAAACAGCAGCTCGAAGCCGCTGGCACGCAGCAGTTCGCGGGTCTCGTGGGCGTCCTCGCCGGGCGGGAGGGCCTGCGCCCAGCGGCGGACGTCGTCGTCCTGGAACGGCGGCAGCTGGAAGTGGTCGCCGACGAGCACCGAACGGCGGGCTCGCACCATCGGGACCAGCATGTTCGGGGTGGAGATCTGCCCGGCCTCGTCGATGATCGCCACATCGAAGACGATGTCGGTGAGCAACCGGCTGCTGGCGGTGCCGACGCAGGTGGCGGCGACGACCTGGGCGTAGCGGACGAGTTCGTGGCGCAGCTCGTGCTCGGCATCGCCGATCCGCGACCGCCACTGCGCCAGCAGGGACGCCCGGGCCCGCACCGTCTCGATGACCTCGCTCGCCCAGGCGTGGAAGCCATCCCAACCGGCGAGGTCATCCGGTGCGGGCGGGCTGCCCGACGGGCCGGCAGAACCGGCACCGGGAGCGGCCTCGGCGGTGGCGGTGGCGGTGGCGGACAGCAGGGGGTGCACGGCGTCGAGGATGACCCGGCCGGCTTCGGCGAGGTCATAGTGCAGTTCGGCGATGGTGCTGTTCAGCGCGTCGCGGTCGGCGGTGAGGGCGGCGCAGCGTGGGTCGGCGGCGGCGAGCGCGGTGAACTGGGCCCGCAGCGCCGCCACGGTCGTCGCGGTGCGTGACCACTCGGACGCGGCGGCGGTCACGGCGGTGGTGGTGCGCGCCAGGCGGGCGTTCAGCCGGGCCAGGCGCCAGCCGTGCCACCAGCGGGCGGGGCCGGTGGCGTCCTCGGCGGCGCGTTCGCGTACGGGAAGCTGACCACGCAGGGTGGTGAGCCGTCCGGTCAGTTCGGTGTGGTGGGTGCGGGCCCGCTCGTGGTCGACGTCGGCCTGGCGCCTGGCGGCGGCCAGCTCGGGGGAAAGCGCGCTGATGGCCTCGGCCAGACCCTGTTCGGTCGCGTGCAGCCGCGCGCTGGTCTGTTCGGTCCGGGTGCGGCGTTCGGCGAGGTGGTCGAGCCACTGGCGCAGCAGCGGTTCGGCCCGTCCGAAGGCGGCCATCAGGTCGGGCAGGCGGGTGTCGGCCAGGATGTCGCGGCGGAACGCCTCGAGCTGGCTGTCGACGGTGCGTAGCCGGGCGGCGGCCGTCATCGAACTCTCGCTGCCGATCCGGACGGCGTGCACCTGCGCGGGCAGGCCCGCGAGCACGTTGTCGACGGCCCGGTTCGTGTGCGAGGTGACCAGCACCGTCTCACCGCGGGCGACGCATTCCAGGACGATCTCGGTGATGGTGCGTGTCTTGCCGGTGCCCGGCGGACCCAGGACCAGCAGCAGGTCGGGCACGGCCACCGCGCGCTGGAACGCCAGCACCTGACTGCCGTCGAGCGGTCCACGTGGACGGGCGTCGCCCGCCGGCCGATAGGGCGCGAAGGCGCCGTCGACGAGGTTCGCGAGCAGGTTCGGGTTCGCCGCCAGACCATCGGCGAGGGTCTCCACCGTCTCGCCCTGGAGCTTGTACACCCGGTCGCTGGGCAGCACGCGCAGCTCCCCCTGGGCGGGCAGGGCCTGGAAGTCCACGGTCTGTTCGAACCGGACGACGACCTCCCGGCCGTCCACCCGGTCGACCCGTCCCCGCAGTTCCGGCTGGTCGCTGACCCGCACCTGCGCGCCCGCGGTGATCCCCTGCCCGCGGGCGAGCTGGAAGACGTACACGCCGCGGCCGGAGAAACGCTGCTCCCGGGCCGCCTCGAGGCGGGTGTACGGCACGGGTGGGGCCAGCTCCTGACGGGCGACCTCGATGTCCCGGCTCGCCTCGATGACCTTCGAGACCAGGTCAAGATAGCGCCGGTGGTGCGGCGGGAGCATCCCGCCCGGCTGGCCTGGGCGTGGGCTCGCGGCGGTCAGCTCCCGCCAGGCATCGCGCAGCCGCGCCCACTGGGACGACCACGGCTGGTCGAAGGCGCCGCGTCCGCGGGGCAGATCGGCGACCCGGTCGAAGGCCCGCCAGCCGGCCGGGCAGCTCAACACCAGCGCGGCGGTGACCAGCTGGTCCTCGTCGCGGAACGTCCGGCGGCGGGCGAAACCCAGGCTGTAACCGTCCTGGCGCCGGGTCGGGTACAGGACGGCCACGTGCCGGCTGGCGTAGACGACCAGGTGGCCGTCGCCCGGATTGTCCCGGTCCGGTTCGACTCGCACCGGCAGCATCCCGCGGGCCGACAACGCGGTCAGCTCCTCGACGAACCGCGCCGGCTCACCACCGAGCGCGTCGATCGCCTTACGCGACGGGACGACCGCCAACGGCCCGTGCAGCGTGACAGACACGGTCGTCAACGACCCGGCCTCCTCGATCCAAGGTCAGGGCCCGAACCGGGGCTCGAGCCGGGAGTACCGAGGGACAGGGAGCGGCGGGCGTCGCGCAGAGCGGCGACCAGCTCGTCGGCGCGTGGCCGGTGGCGCGGATCGGCACTGACCGCGCGGGTGAGCAGATGGTCAAGGTCGTCCGGGCAGCCGGCTCTGGACGGGCGGCCGCCGAGGGCGTCGAGCACCAGCGTCGCGAGCTGCCGGACATCGACGGCGGCGCCCGGTTCGTGGGCCACGTCCACCTCGTTCATGCCGACCAGGCCGAGATCACGCGGTGTCGGTGTCGGTGCCGCTCGGGTGGCAGCGGCAGTGGCGGTGCTGGCGGGGGCGGGCATGACGATGGTGTCGGGGGAGAGCCGGCGGTGGGCCTGCCCGTGCCGGTGCAGCACCGCGATGGTCCGGCCCAGCGCCGCCGCGTCGGCCAGCACCCGGGCCGCGACGATCCGGTCCGGTCCGCCGGGTGTGGGCAGACCGGACCGGACTGTGCCGTGGACCTCCCGCCAGGTCCGGCCCACCACCGCGGACATGATCATGATCGTGTGGTCGGGCTGATGGTGCCGCGCGAGCAGTGCGGGCAGGCCGGCCGTGCCGCGCAGGGTCGCGAGCAGATCCGCCTGCGTGCGCAGCGCGCGCTGCCAGGCCAGTGCCTCCGGCGTGCCGCGGCGGACCCGGAGATGGCGCAGCCGCACCAGTCGTCCGCCGGAACCCAGCTCACGGGCCGTCGCGTCACGCAGCACCCAGGACCCATCCGACGCGGCCTCGTGCACGACGGGATCATGCAGCAGATGGACGACCCCGCCGACGCTCAGCTCCTGCCCGCCCTGCCACGGCACGGCCGTCGGACTCGCCGCGTCGATCACCGTGTCGTCGGCCCGAACACGCAGCACCGAGACCTGCCCGGACGCGCCGTCTGCTCCTGCCGGGGAACGGCCGTAGTAAAGCGTGCGGATGCCCGCGCATGCCGGCTGTGAAAGCAGGGTGCGTAGCCGGGTCTCGTCCCACAGTCGGATGGGGATCGCGGTGCGCCGCCGCTCGTCGGCCCGCCACCGTTCGAAAGCCTGCCGCCGTGGGCCATCCATCGTCACCGGGATACAGAGCGTCCATTCATCGATCCGGTGGCCCTGCTCCGCGGCGGCCGCGCAGGCTCGATCGAAGGATTTCCGCACCTCGGTCAGCTGGCCGCTCCTCACACCGTTGATGAAGTACTTGACCTGCCAGATTCGTACGTGGCTGGTGAGATCGCCGGTGTACACGTCGATTCCCCAGTCGCCGGGCGCCGGTTCGATGCCGTACGCCGGGCCCTCCAGCAGATCGACCAGCGAGGTCACCATCTGCTCGAAGTCGTGCCGTCCGCCGGCGTCGTTGGAACGCATCCGATGAGCCTGGAAGTTGATGGGCGGTAACCCGACCGGAAGATCCACCCGTTCGCTCCGTCCCGCATCGTCCCTGTTCTCGATGATCCCACCGTGCTGCACCGTAGTCGTAACCGGTGTAACACTGTGAGAACTTGGCCACAACATGTCGCGATGGGGACCTCGCGCCATGTGCGTAACCGGTCATCAATGGCCGCCATCTCCGCTGGTCAACGCGGATGGGATCACTGTCCGGTGCGGTTGATGTAGGCCGGGTCGCGACCTGGACCGGCCGTCCTCGCCGCGCGTGATCGACGTCCTGGCGGGCCGCCCGTGGTGACAAAACCGGAAAAGTCCGTGGTGGTAGGGGTATCCGCGTCGCATGATCTGGGGGCGGTACGGCGTGGGCGGCGTGGCCGCGTGGGGTGACGGTCTCCGACGGTGGCCGGCGGACAGCGGACGGGGTGACGCGGGTGTCGGGCGGGACGTACGCCGCGGTGCTGACGACGACGACCGCGCCGCGGTCGGTCGCGGTGGTGACGGGGCTGCTCGCCCTGCTGGTCGTGCTGGCCAGCAAATGGGGGGAGCGCCTCGACGCCGCCGTGCACGAGGGCGGCCACGCGCTGGCGGCCTACCTCACCGGGCGGCAGGTGCTGGCGGTGTGGGTCGAGTCCAACGGCGGCGGCGCCACCGCGACCCGCGGCCGTTCGCGTGGCGCCGGGCTGTTCCTGACGGTGGCCGCCGGCTACACCGGTCCGCCGCTGGTCGGCGTCTGCTCGGCGAAACTGCTCTCGACGGGACGGGTCACCGCCGTGCTCATCCTGGCGGCCTTCGGCCTGGTCGCCCTGTTGCTCGTCACCGTCAACCGGTTCGGTCAGGTGCTGCTGATCGGCATGCTCGCCTCCCTGATCGTGGCGGGACGGTACAGCCCCGACTGGGCGCAGCTGTGGTACGCCCATTTCCTGGCCTGGTTGATGCTGCTGTCCGGGCCACAGTCGGTGCTCATCCTGCATCGGGTCCGGCGGGGCAGCGGTGGCGGAAGCGGTTCGGATGCCGACCTGCTCGCCCTGCTCACCCACATCCCCGGCGTGTTCTGGGTGCTCGCCTTCGCCGCGTTCAGCCTGTGGTGCGCCCTGCGCGGCGCAACCCTGCTCGTCCACGCCTGACGGCTGGTGTCGGAGTACTGCGCCTGTCCGTGGCCGGCACGGTCATAATACGAAACGTCGTATTAATACTAATAATGCCGGGGTGTGCGGGGGTGTCGGATCGTCCGCGCCGGGCATGTGGAGGGGGCTGGCCATCGTGAGTGGCGGCGAGGCGGAAAGCCGGTTCGGCTGGGCTCGGTCGGCGCGGGCGGTGGCAGGCAGCGACCTGCGGACCGATCGACCGCACACCGCGCGGGTCTACGACTACTACCTGGGCGGCAAGGATCACTATCCGGCCGACCGGGAGGCGGCGGAGAAGACCCTCGCCGTCATGCCGAACGCGCGGACCATGGCGCGCCAGAACCGCGCGTTCATGCGCCGCGCCACCCGGTACCTGGCCGGCGAGGCGGGCATCCGCCAGTTCCTGGACATTGGAACAGGCATTCCGACCTCGCCGAACCTGCACGAGGTCGCGCAGAGCGTCGCGCCCGACTCCCGGATCGTCTACGCCGACAACGATCCGATCGTGTTGGCCTACGCTCGCGCGCTGCTGGGTGGCACCCCGGAGGGCCGCACCGCCTATCTGGACGCCGACCTGCACGATCCGGAGTCGATCCTCGGCGCGCCCGAGCTGCGAGAGACGCTCGACCTGACCGCGCCGGTCGCGCTGTCCCTTGTCGCGATCATGCACTTCGTCCAGGACAAGGACGATCCCTACGGCCTCGTCCGCCGTTATCTCGACGCCCTGCCCGCCGGCAGTTTCCTCACCCTCAGCCAGTTCTCCGACGAACTGACCCCGGAGGAGACCGTCGAGGCGGTCAAGGTCTACAGCAGTCGCGGTCTGCTCGGCCAGGCGCGCACCCAGGTCGAGATCGGCCGCTTCTTCGACGGTCTCGACCTGGTCGACCCCGGTGTCACCCTGGTGCACCGCTGGCGCCCCGACGAGCCGTTGGACGAGAGCCTCAGCGACGCCGCCGTCAGCATCTTCGGTGGCGTCGCGCGAAAGCCGTAGGGCTGACGGGGTCGGGGTTGTCCGCGATACGGGAGAAATGATCGTCGACGGCGGTCAGCCAGGCGAGCGGGCGGCTGGCATGCGGGCTGTGGTCGGCGCCGGCGATGACGCAGAGGCGGGCGCCGGGAATCGCATCCGCCATCGTCCGGGCGGACGCACGCAGGCTCGAGTCGTGCTCGCCGACGATGACCGTGGTCGGCACCGTGATCTCACCCAGACCGGGGACGAGGGACGGGTAGGTCCCGAGCTCCCGACCGAACGCGGACAGCGCCTCGGGATCGACCTTGCCCAGCCCGTCCGCCGCGCGCTGCTGCGGCGTCGGCCCGCTGCGCGTCATCTCGATCTCCGTGACCTCGATCCCGCCGCCACCATCCACCGCCGCCCCGACACCTCCTGTCGCGCCAGCGCCCTGCGCCGCAGCGAGATCGTCCACCGCATGAGGATCGCCTGGCGTGAGGTTGTCGTCCGCCGCCGACGGACCGTCGGGTTCGGTGTGCTGATGACCGGCGAAGGCGGACGCCATCCGCTCGAGGATCGGGGCGACGATCCGGCGGGCGAGGGGCCCGGGCACGTGGGCTGGTTCGGCGGCGGTGTCGACCAGGATGAGCGATCGCACCCGCCGCGGATGTTCCAGCGCGTACCGCAGCGCGATCACGCCACCCATCGAGTGCCCGAGCAGGTTCACCGGCGCGGGCCCCAGACTGTCGATGACGAGGGCGAGGTCGGCGAGCAGCAGATCGAACGTGTACTGCTCACGTCCCTCGGTGGCCCACCCGCTCGCGCCATGTCCCCGGTGGTCATAGGCAGTCACATGCCGACGAGTAGCAAGATCGCCAGAGACCGCTGCCCAGTCCTGCGTGCTGCCTGCGATTCCGTGGACGAGCACCATCGGACCGCCCGCGGCGCCCGAAGTCCCGGCGATGGGGCTTATGGCGACAGCCGGGCCGTCGACGGCCGGGCTTTCCGGCGTGAGCAGTTCGACGTGCAGGTCAAGACCACCATCAACCGGAACCCGCCACTGCCTCGCGTCGACCACCCACCCATTCTCCCGTGCCCAGGACCCGCTACCAGCACCATCGGCACCGGTACCACCAGGACCATCGGCACCTGAACCTGAACCTGAGCCGACAGCCGTCAGTCGCCCCCCACCCGCATCCACATCCCCGGTGATCTTCCCGTCGCATCCTCATGCCGAGGGATAATCGGATTATTCGGCCCGTATACCGGAACAGCCCTCGGCATGTACCCGCACAACCCTCGGCATGCCCGCTCGGCGCGGCCGGAGGGTATCCCGGTTCTCCCAAAAGGCGCATCGATGTATCCCGGACGACCACATCGCCAAGAAACCCCGTGGTGACGTGGTGGGTGAACGTCAGGTCGTCAGGTCGTCAGGTCGTCAGGTCGTCAGGACGTGGGGCGGGCGGGGACGGTGGTGAGGGTGGCGAAGCCGGCGTTGAAGGCGGCGACCTCGTCCGTCGGCGTGGCGGTGGACGTGCAGGACTGGGCGGTCAGGATGGTCTGCGGGTCGGCGACCTTCGCCTCGCTGGATAGTTCGCGCAGGCCGCGGACGGCCCCGCCGGCGAAGCAGTTCGGCACGTTGAGGTTCGCGACGGTCAGCGTGCTCGACGATCCGCCGGCGGAACTGCCGGCCTGACCGCCCGCGGCCGGGGTGGCGAGCAGGGCGGTGCGATGCGCCGACAGCCAGGCCAGGACCTGGGCGACGGCGGGAGCGTAGTCGTAGGTGTCGCCGAGACCCTCGCTCACGGCGAGCGCGGGGATGCCGCGCCGGGCGGCGGCGCGGGCGGCGCCGACCGTGCCGGACAGGTCGACCACGGGGCCGAGGTTCTGGCCCTCGTTGATACCGGAGACAACCAGATCCGGCTTGAGGTCAAGGTCGTCGAGGGCGACGTTGACGGCGTCGGCCGGGTAGCCGCTGACCTCGGTGGCCTTCAGGCCGCTGGTCGTGGTCGTCTCGCCGTGGCTGACCTGGCCGCCGCTGGTCTTCCCGCCGGTACCGCTCTGGTTCGCCGCCGGTGCGACGATCCGCACCGCGGTGGCGGGCAGCGCCGCGAGGGCGTGGGCGACGGCGTCGATGCCCGCGGAGCCGACTCCGTCGTCATTGGTGACGAGAACGTCGAGCGTGCCATCCGGTGTCCGCCCGGCGCCCGCACCCGAAGTGGCACCCGCCGTGGTGCCCGCGGAAGCCGGCGAGGATGACCCGGACGCCGCGGAGCCACCGGAACTCGACCCGCAGGCGGCCACGGTGACAGCGACCAGGAGTGCCGCGGCGGGCAGACACATGCGAACGGGCTTCATCGACACCGATCCTCCAGACCTACGCGAACGTTCTGATCTTCTGGGACTGCCACCTGCGGGGACTGTGATCTTCTGGGACTCTGACCCGTGGGTGGCTGACCCACGGGTGGGGCTGTGGGTGGACCGCCCCGGCGCAGCGTGGCCACAACCTAGCGGCCGCGGCCCGCCGGCGCAGGTGGGACGTCAGGTACCGGACGTCCCACCTGCGGTGACGCTCGCCCGTCCCGTCCCGAATGTGGCCTGGGTCGGCGATCAGGGCGCCGGGGATGGCCGGACAGTAGTGTGACCAGACGGGTCGCGGAGCAGGACGCTGACCGGATGACGCGGGACGGATCGCACAGCGACGGAGGACAACGGTGACGGCCGAGGCGAAGCAGGCGGCGGACTTCCGGCCACGGCGCTCGGTGCTCTACATGCCGGGCGCGAACGAGCGGGCGCTGGAGAAGGCCAAGGGCATTCCGGCCGACGCGCTCATCCTTGACCTGGAGGACGCGGTCGCGCCGTCCGCCAAGGAGTCGGCGCGCGAGCGGGTCTGCGCCGCCGTCGTCGAAGGCGGCTACGGG
Organism: Frankia sp. AgPm24; assembly: GCF_023243055.1. Classification (NCBI taxonomy): domain Bacteria; kingdom Bacillati; phylum Actinomycetota; class Actinomycetes; order Frankiales; family Frankiaceae; genus Frankia; species Frankia sp. AgPm24. The sequence goes on from NZ_JALKFW010000200.1 coordinate 14,100, forward strand.
CAGCGTGAGCTGATCATCCGGGTGAACGGGCGTGACACCGACTGGCACGCCGACGACCTGCGGGCCGCCGCGAAGGCCGGGCCGGACGCCATCCTGGTGCCGAAGGTCGGCTCGGCGGACGAGGTGCACGCCATCGAGCGTGATCTCGTCGCCGCGGGCGCGCCCGAGCACACGAAGATCTGGGCGATGGTCGAGACCCCGATCGCCATGCTGCACGCCCTCGACATCGCCAGCGCCTCCCCGCGCCTCGCGGTGCTGATCATGGGCACGAACGACCTGGCCAAGGAGCTGCGCGTCGAGCACGTCCCCGGCCGTGCGCCGCTGCTCACGGGCCTGGGCCTCAGCCTGCTCGCGGCCCGCGCCGCCGGCAAGGTGATCATCGACGGCGTCTACAACAACGTCAAGGACGCCGAAGGCTTCGCAGCCGAATGCCAGCAGGGCCGTGAGCTGGGCTTCGACGGTAAGACGCTGATCCACCCCGGTCAGGTCGAGCCGTGCAACACCGCCTTCTCCCCGACCGAGGCGCAGCTCACCGAGTCCGCCGAGATCGTCAAGGCCTGGGCGGAGGCGGAGGCGGAGGGCCGCGGTGTCGTCACCGTCAACGGTCGGATGATCGAGAACCTGCACGTCGACAACGCCCGCCGCCTGCTCGCCGTCGGCGAGGCCATCAAGGCCCGGTCCGGCAGCTAGCCGCTTCCTCGTGGGGCCCGGGAGCGTGCTCGGCGCCGGCGCCCCACAGCGGCAAATTAGTCACGGTGTGTAATGCCGGTTGCCGGTGGCAGCCGGACGAGTATGGCGGGCGGGTCTGGGCGGGGTCGGGATAACCCGACCACGGCCGGACGGGCGTACCGGCTGGGATGGTGCCGCCGGACGCGCCAGTGTGGACCATGTCCACGCCGCACCGCGACCCGAGGCATCGATGACCATGAACGTCCCACCACCGCCGGATCCCGACCCGCTGACCTCGCTGACCTCGCCGATCCCGCCCACCTCACCGATCCCGGCGACCTGGCCGTCGACCTCGCCGATCCCGTCGATCCCGTCGACCGCGACAGCCGCGGGTGAGGGTGGCCGCCGGGTGGATCCCACCAACATCGCGAACGTCGAAGTCGGCGGTTTCGCGCCGGGGAAAGAACGTCCGGGAGCACACCAGGCGGGGGAACGGCCGGCGGGGGACCGTCATGCTGGGGACCGTCATGCTGGGGAGTGGCCGGTGGAGGACCGTCAGGCGGGGGAACGGCAGGCCGGGGGGCGTGGGTCGGTGGAACGTGGCTCTCGCGCTGGTGCGTCCGGGGGGTGGTTGTACGGGCGTTTCATGCGGGAGGTGGGGTACACGCTGGTGTGTTTTCCGCTGGCGATTATCGGGTTTGTCTACGTGGTGGTGGCGCTGTCGACGGGTCCGGCGCTGGCGGTGACGTTCCTGGGGATTCCGCTGCTGGCGACGATGCTGGTGGGGGCACGGGGGTTCGGGACGGTGCAGCGTGCCCTGGCCGCGGAGATGCTCGGTGATCGGGTGGCTCCGCCGCGTCCGCTGCGCCCCTGTAGCCGGGGGGTGATGCGCTGGGTCCGGGCGGGGCTCAGGGACGGGGCCGGCTGGCGGGCATGTGTCTATCTGCTGGTGAAGTTTCCGCTGGCGATCACGAACTTCGTGGTGACCGTCGCGTTCTGTTCGGCCGGACTGGGTGGGGTGACCTATCCGGTGTGGCAGCGCTACCTGCCCGTGCAGCATGACAGCGCGGGACGACCGCATCGCGGTGCCTCCTTCGGCACCGACTACTTCCTGGACACCTGGCCGCGAATGGCGATGGCGGTCGCGGCCGGCGCCGTGCTGCTCTACCTGGCCCGGCCCTTGATTCACGGGCTGGTGGGGCTGGACAGGCTGCTCATCCGCGGCCTGCTCGGCCCGACGAACCGGCAGCTCGCCGCGGAACGGATGCACGAGCTGGAGCTCACCCGGGCGAGCGCGGTCGACGACTCGGCCGCGGCGCTACGCCGCATCGAACGGGACCTGCATGACGGCGCGCAGGCCAGGCTCGTGTCGATGGCGATGAACCTCGGCGCGGTCCGGGAACAGCTCGCCACCGCGGACGGCGACAGCCTCGACCTCGACCGGACCCGGTCGATGGTCGACGCCGCCCACCGCGACGTCAAGGAGGCCCTCGTCGAGCTGCGTGACCTCGCCCGCGGTATCCACCCGCCGATCCTCGACCATGGTCTCGAGGCGGCGCTGGAAAGCCTCGCCGCCCGAGGCGCCGGCGCCAGCACCACCACCACCAGCGGCGGTGCTGGCGGGCAGCCGGTGGCGCTGCATGTCGACCTGCCCCAGCGGCCGTCGGCGGCGATCGAGACAATCGCCTACTTCTGCGCCGCGGAGCTGTTCACCAACGCCGTCAAACACGGCCGGGCCGACGAGATCCGGATCGGTGTCATCGGACGCGCCGGACGGCTCCGGCTCACCGTCGTCGACGACGGGACGGGAGGTGCCACCCTCGAACCCGGCGGCGGCCTGACCGGGCTCGTCGAGCGGGTCCGCACGGTGGACGGCTGGCTCGACGTCACCAGCCCACCCGGCGGACCCACCCGCATCACCATCGACCTCCCCCTGCACGCCTGACCCCTGGCGCCGACGGGTCAGTCACGGCGAAGGCGCCTGACCGCATTCCGGGACTCGAGGAACGCGGTTCTATCCAGGACTGCGGTCCGGGCCGCTGTCGGGCCCCGCGCCCGGCGCGGGATCGGGATGCTCCCGACGTGCTTGCAGATGATCCACGTCCGGGGGTGAACGGGACGGAGGCGGCGAGGTGCCAAGTCGATCACGTATCTCCGTGAGTCGCTGTGCGAGGGGACGCGCCCTTCTGCCCCACCGGCTGGCGACGGACCGATGCGGTGTGCGAGGCGGGCGGCGAGATCGCGGGCAGCCGGACGATCTGTGGGCTGGAGCAGCGGGTCGGCGCGGTTCACCGTCGCGTGCAGGTCGGGGACGTACGGGGTGGCCAGGCGTTCCGCGAGGTTCTCGGCTTTGCTGGTGAACCAACTGCTTTCCGTGGCCGACCAGGAACGCTCACGCTCCGTGATAATTGTCTGCCGCGCGGCTGGTGGCTCCATCCATGCGCCGCGTTCGTCGCGGTGATTCGTGTAAAGAGGTTCGCCCCCGCCCCGGCGATAGACATGGACGACGTCCGCCCTGATGTCGCCGGTGTCGATCAGTGTGGCGCTCTCCAGAACACCCTGGTAGTTGCGATCCTGAATTTCGGGTGGGCAGTAGGCCCCGAAACCCTGTTCCTCGACCTGCCGCTGATACCGCTCGAGTACTCCGAGTCCGCTAAGAGCCAAGGAACCCGCGATGAACACCACCCGAGTCTGTTAGGAGGCGTCGGTAAACTGCTCGGCGATGGTGGCGGCCCGCTCCGGACTGGCGAGATTCGAATCGAAGATGACATTGAAGCGCCGCTCAATGGAATAGGTGACAGCTTTGTCGACCCACTGGCGGGCTTTCTGGTCGATGGCGGTGTCGAGTTCGCGCAAGAGCCTTTCATCGCCGCGGAGAAGCTCGGCAAACCTGGGATGAAAGGGGCGCATCAGGTCCGCGCTGAAGTCGGCCACCCCACCGGTCAAGGCTGCATGAAGAGCGCCTTTGGTGCTGGACTTCCCGACCCCCGGCTGCCCGCCGAGAAGAATCGCGATGGGCTGCTCCTGTGGACTGGCATGGTTCAGCAGCTGGGGGACGATTCTCTCTCGAAAGATCTGCTCATGAAGCTCGGCGGAAACTCCGTCGTCGAAGCTCACGCCGACCCATACAGCGCGCGGGCTCGGGGGCCGTATTCCCGGAGGACACGCGCAACATTTTTGGGATCTCCTGCCATAAGGTCCTTTTTTTCGTTGGAGAGTGCTTCCTGCTGCTCGAGAAGAGTTCTTGCCTCGGCCTCATCCGGACCGGCTGAAAGCTGTTCAGATATCCAAGCGATCAGTGACCCCAAAACCCATTCGGCAGCTTCCAGGTCTATGCCTTCTTCGAAATTCCACGTGGGTAGCCTGTCGCCAGGAATGGGTCGAGAATCGGCGTCCGGCGAGTCTGATGTCACTGTCTCTCCTCTCTCGATCTTCTTTTTATCATGTTCTGTCGTCAGTGGCGGCCAGAGCGATCTGATATGCGATGAATGCGGCGAAGTCGTTGTCGTCATGGCCTGGTGGACTGGGATGGTCGCGGTGGGTTCCGACACCGCAGCGTGGTGACCTGCGGGCCAGCCGGGCGCGGGTACGGGCGAGCCAGCCCAGCCAGCGGACGGGGTCGCCGGCCGGGCCTGTGCCTGGTAGAGGCTCTGCCAGGCCAGCCACAGGCCGGTGAGTCGCCCAACGGGGTCGCCGTGTCGGTCCAGCCGGGGGGTGGCGTCGATGCGGAACCGGCCACGACCAAAGAGAAGGTGAACGTCGCGGTGCCAACTGTGAGTGCAACCGCCGGCAGAGTCGACATGCATCGAGGCGTGCAGGAAGTGACGTCGGCGGCGGTACGAAGTATCCACGGCCCACCGCGCCCCCTGGTGGCCCGGTGGGGCGGGGTTACGGCGCGAGGGCGGCGGGGCGGGTGACGCCGGTGACCTTCTCGTAGTGGTCGAGGGTGACAATCTTGACGACGTCGCCGGTCTTCGGAGCGTGCAGCACCTGGCGGTTGCCGAGGTAGAGGCCGACGTGGCCAGGGTTGTCGGGGGTGCCGTCGGAGCCGGCGGCGAACAGCAGGTCACCGGGCTGCCAGCGGTCGACGTCGCCGATGGCGATGCTGGGTCCGGACTGGCCGGCCTGGTCGTAGGTGGTGCGGGGCAGGGTGATGCCGGCGGCGCGGTAGGCGGCCTGGACGAGGGAGGAGCAGTCCCAGCGGTCGGGGCCGGTGGCGCCGAGGCGGTAGGGCTTGCCGAGCTGCTGGCGGGCGAAGGCGATCGCGACACCGGTGACGGTGCCGGCCGCGTTGGCGGTGGCGGTGGCGGAGTCGAGGGCGGCGGTCATGCCGGCCGCCCCGGCGATGATCACCGCGACGTATTTCTGGGTCTCGGCGTAGGGCGGGACGCCGCCGGTGGCGAGCACCGCGCCGGGCCCGGCGTTGTAGGCAGCGAGCATGAGGCGGACGGGATCGCCGGGGACGCGGGCGACTGCGGTCGCGACGGCGCAGTCGTACCGGGCGGCGGCCGGGATGGCATCGGCGGGGTCGAGCGGGTCGGCGCGGCCGTCACCGTTGCCGTCGACGCCGTGGGCGCTCCAGGTGGCGGGCATGAACTGGGCGATGCCGACGGCGCCGACGCCGGAGCGGGCGTCCGGGTCGAAGCCGGACTCCTGCTTGAGCTGTGCAGCAAGCAGACCGGGGCTGAGGGTGGCACAGGTACGCCCCGCGCTGAGGATGGCGCCGACGTACTCGGCCGGGATCCCGGCGACCGGCCCGGTGACCGTGGGTGTGCCAGCGTCGTCGGTGTCCGATCCGAACGCGCCTGCGCCGGCGAGCCCACCGAAGATCCCGGCCGCGACCACAGCGAGGGTGAGGCCCACGACCAGCCCGACCATGATCGTGTTCGTACTGACGTTCGTACTGGGGGCGCCCCCAGCTGTCACCTCCGTGGCCACCGCCCACCCCGGTCACTCGCCACCAACCGTACAAAACGATCTTTATACGGATTATTTGCTTGATTTACCTGTAATGGTGACGCTGCCGTGGCACACGGCTCCGCCGCAATAAGCGGTGGAAACATCACTTTTAGTCATACTGGCCGCGGTTGACGGGGGGTTCGGTCGAGGATGGCCATGCCCGCAGCGGGCTGGATTCCGCAAAGCGACGACCACGGCGGACTCCCGACCCAGGCGTCGTCGTACCTGACACCTGCCGTGTCGACGATGAGTGACCTCGTGGTCGTGGTCGGCGCGGGGGGCGGGGTGGGCCGCTCGACGACCGCGGACCTGCTGGCCGGCCGGCTGTGCGCGGCCGGGCCGCTGGCGCTCGTCGACGACGCACCTGGCCTGTTCAGCCTGCGCCGAACCCTGACCCGCGGGCCGGACGGCCTGGCGGCTCTGCCCGGACACCGGGGCAGCTATCACGTGCTCGCCCCGTACGAACCGCTCGACCGGGTTGACACCCTCGACATCGTGGCCAGCGCCGATCCGAGCTGGGCGACGCTCGTCGTCGACTCCTACGACTCGGTGCTGCACCTGCTGCACACCGAACGCTGGTGCCAGCTGCTGACCGAACCCGGTGTGCGGGTCCTGCTCGTCGCCCCGTCGGCCACCGGGCCGCTGCAACAGGCCGTCACCGCCGCCCGGGCACTGCGCCAGGCGGGCGTGGCCCCCGAGGACCTGGTCGCTGCCGTCGTCGACCTCGCGGGAGGCCGGCTGCCCCGCCCCGTCCGCGCCCGGATGCTCCTGCTCGACGGCGAGGTCGGCGCGATCACCCGGATTCCCCACCTGCCGGCCGTGCGCGCCACCGGCCGCCTTGACGCCGGCCACGGCGGCCGCGACGCGCAGCGTGCCGCCGATGCCCTCGTCCACCACCTCGCCCTGGAGACCGCAGCATGATCGACAAGCTCGTCGCGCACGCCACCCTGCTCCTCGCCGCCGGCGAGCCCACCCAGCGAGACCCGCTCAAGCCGGTCAACCCCGGCACCGACGGCCTGCCCGACCAGGCCAGTTCCGCCCTGAACAAGCTTCTTTCCTGGTCCATGTACGGCGCGGTGACCGCCTGCGGCATCGCCGCGCTCATCTCCGCCGGCTTCGCCGGCTGGGCCCGGATGACCGCCCGCCCCCAGCACTTCGACCGCGGCCTGACCGCCTTCGGCTGGGCCGTCGGCTGCGGCTTCCTCGTCGGCATCGCGATCCCGCTCGTCAACACCTTCTACAACCTCGCGCTCTGAACACCGGCGAGATGACGTCGCGCGATCCGACCCGGCAGCCCGAGCGGAGCGAGAACCTTCTGCCATGTCCCTGACCCAGCAGATGACCCCCTACGGCCGACCTCCACGTCGCCGTGGCCTCGGTGTCCTGCTCGCCGCCGCGGTCGTCCTCCTCGTGGCCGCCGCCGTCGGCATCACCCTCGCCATCACGGGTGATGGCAAGAGCAGGAGTCACGGCCCCACGCCGGCGCCCCCGCCCACTCGCTTCGGCATTCCGTCACCACAACCCGCACGCTCGGCGACGGCGGATCCCTCCGCGCCGCTTCTGTTGCCCCGCCCGGCGCGGACAGCCGCCAACGGTGTGCCGCTCGGCTTCCCCGATTCGACCGAGGGCGCCGTTTCCGCCATCGTCCACTGGACCCCGATAATCATGCCGGGGGATGAAAACCACCAGCTTGATGTTCTTCGGACGATCGGCACTCGGCAGTATATAAAAAATGAGATCCCGGCTCTTCGTGAGGACTACCAGAAAAATCCGGTGGCGGCCGACACCTGGGTTGTCGGCACCCCGGTCGCCTATCAGCTAATCAGCGGTCTTGATGCCGACAGGATAACGGTCGCGATGCTTATAACCCTGCAGACCGGCAACGCGGCAGGCACCACCAAGACCGAGGTGTGGGCGAATGACTATCGACTGCTCTGGCAGGAGGGCGACTGGCATCTCGATCTAGTCGAGGATCCGCCAAAATCGGTCACCCTGCCGCCGTCAATCGCCCCCGGGGTGTATCGGGAGAACGGCTGGAAGGATTTTCAAATTGGCTAATCCCCTTGCACCCGGCCAAGCGCTTGGGTCGGCCGTTGGTGGATTGAACCATGCCGTCCTCGGCGTTGGCGGCACGATTCTCGACTGGGCTGGTGATCGCGCGAAGGACGGTATTGAGGCGGGTGTCGGGGCTGCCGTCGGCGGGGTGTGGGGGGTTATCGTCGGCCAGTTCAACGGGGCGGCGGTGGATCTGATCGGCGCTCTGATGGACCAGTGGCCGAAAATCTCGTCGATAACCTTCAACAAGGACCAGGTCTCGAAGGTGACTGCGATCTGTACCGTGCTGGGCGCGCTGATCGCGGTGATGGTGCTGTTGATCTCGATCGTGCGGACGCAGCTCGCGGCGGACGGCAGCTATGTGACAGCGGCGCTGGTGGGACTGGTGAAAGCGGTGATAGCAACCGCGGTCACCGCGACCGTTGTCCAGACCGCGGCCGCCGCGTCAGGCGAGATCTGTGCGTGGATCGTACGGCAGACCAACGATGACCAGAACAAGTTCATGGAGATGGTGCGAAACGTCGCGGTGAACCAGAGCAATCTCGCGTTGACGCTGGTGTTTTCCATCGTGGCCATTGTGACGGTGCTGGTGCTGTGGGCCGAGATCATGATGGTGAAGCTGGCACTCCTGGTCCTGGTCGCGACCGCTCCGCTCGGTGCCGCGGGGCTGTTGTCGGATCGCACGTCGATGTGGTGGCAGCGGCAGGCGATGGCGACGTTCCGGTTGCTTCTCGTCCCGCCCACGATCACCTTGTGTTTCTCGCTCGGGTTTGTCGAGGCGAGCCATGCGACGGGTGTCCAGTCCATGATTGTGGCGTTGATGACGCTGGCGGCGGCCGTGCTGTGCTGGCCGGCGTTGGCCCGGTTCTTCGCGGTCGACGTCGACGGTCAGGTCTCCGGTGGTCTTGGCCTGCTGATCGGCGCCGCGTCCGGGCTCGGTTCCCGCGCGTCGAGCATGAGCGGCGGGGGCGGATCCGGGGGTGGCAACCCGCTGGATCCGACGATGCTGCAGCGGATGGGTGGTGGTGGGGCCGGCGGTGGCGCGGCGGGCGCTGCGGGAGGTGCGGCGGCGGGTGCGGCGGGTTTCCTGCCGATGGCGGCCACCGCCGCGGTGGCTGCGGTGGGTGGGTTTCAGCGTCAGTTGGGCCGCACGGCGGCACATGCCGGGCTGGGTGGCATCGGCGAGTCGCCGGACACCCCCTGGCTACGTGGCCGCGGCGGCGGCCGTGGAGCCGCTCGTCCGTCCTCCGGCCGCTCGGGCGGCGGGAGGGGCAGCACAGGCGGGCCACCGGCACCCGCGCCGGTGGCGCCGTCGCCTGGATCTGTGGGCGGTGGCCCATCGCCGGCGCCGCAGGCGGAGGCAGCCGAGGCGGAGGCCCCGGTGCCGGTCGAAGACCCCGGCGTGCAGATGGGGGCGTCGGCGGTTCCCCGGCCGGGTGATGGTCTGCCGATCGCGAAGCCACCTCCCGCGCCACAGCGGGTGGTCCCGGCTGAGACCCAGCCCGGGGCCGTGCCCGCACAGGAGCAGCCGCCAGCGGCCCCCGAACCGGAGCTGGTGGCTGACGGCCGGTCTCCACGCGGCCCAGCCGTCTCACAGCCGGGACGGCCACGGCCACGGCCGATGGTGCCTCGCGGTGGGCCGGGTACCGATGGTGTGCGGTGGAAGGGACGTCCGTGACGTCGACGTGGACCGGCCACGGGCGGCAACGTGGCCGAACCGCGCTGTGGCAGCGGTCGCGGCCCCCCGTCCGATACGGCCTGGACAGCGGTGAGCGCCGGTGAGCGGGGTGGAGACATATCACGGGTGGAAGCGGGACCGGGCAGGGTCGTGGGCTCTCGGGTTGAGCCTGCCGCGGGCGTTGCTGGTCGTCGCCGCCGTGGTGATGACGGCCTACACGTTCGCCTACGGGGGGTTCGTGGCGCTGCCGGTGGTGTTGCCGGTCGCCGGGCTGATGCTGGTCGCCGCGTGGCTGCGGGTGCAGGGGCTCGCCGTCGGAGAGTGGGTGCTGCGGATGGTGCGGTTTCGGCGGGCGAAGGTACGTCGGGAGACCTGGTACGCGGGTGCGGCGTGGCAGCCGGCGGCGGACCCGCGTGATCCGGCGGGTCTTCCGCGGGGGGACCTGCCGGGGGTGCTCGCGCCCCTGCGGTTCTTGACGGAGGAATACGGCGCGGGCAGCCCGGTCGCGGTCGTGCACCATCCGTACGAGCAGACGTACACGGTGGTGCTGCACATCCAGTTTCCCGGTCTGGCACTGGCGGACGCGGCCGCGGCGGCGCGTCGGGTCGGTGCGTGGGGCGGGCTGCTCGCCGGCTGGTGCGAGGACGGCAAACCGGTGTCTCGGGTCGGGCTGTACCAGCGGTATCTGCCCGAGGACGGCGCCGAACTGGTCCAGTGGACGGCCGCGCACACCACCGCGGACGCCCCGGATCTTGCAACCCACACCGCGGCGGCGCTGCTCGGCGGCCAGCAGGTGTGGCAGTCCCGCCACGAGGCGTATCTGACGATCTCGCTGTCGCAGCAGCGGGCCCGGGCGTCGATCAAGGCGGCCGGCGGCGGGGACACCGGTGCCGCCGCGGTGCTGATTCGTGAGGTCGGCGCGGCCGGCGACCGGATGCGCTCGGCCGGCATCGAGGTCCGCCGCTGGCTGGGCGTCCGAGACCTGGCCGAGGTGATCCGCACCGCGTTCGACCCGCACGCCGCCGGCCCACGCGCCGCGCACCGGGCCGCCGCCGACGCCGAACCGGGCTGGGCCGGCGCCCCGGCCGGCGTCGACCCGGAACTGGCCGGGCCCGCGGCGGCGGAGGCGAAACTCGGCTCCTACCACCATGACGGCGGTTACTCGGTGACCTACCAGGTGTACGAGTGGCCGCGTTCCCCGGTCGCCGCGGGCGGGCTGGTGCCGGTGCTGCGTTCGACCGCGACCGCCCGGCGCGCGATCGCGATGCTCTACGAGCCGCTGCCGCCGTCACAGGCCGAACGTGCCGTGATGGGGGACATCACCCGCTCGTCGTTCTCGGTGAGCATGCGCCAGCGCACCGGCGGCGTGGTGCGCACCAGCGAACGGCAGGCCCTCGCCGACGCCCAGCGCCAGGAGTCGGAGAACGCCCTCGGCCACGGCCTGGTGAAGTTCGCCGGTTATCTCACCGTCACCGTCACCGATCCCGAACGGCTCGAGGAGGCCTGCGCGGAGCTGGAGGCAGACGCCGCCGGCCAGGGCTGCCGGCTGGTGCTACGCCGGCTGTGGATGGCCCAGGACGCCGCCTTCGCCACCACCCTCCCCCTTGGCCTGGGCCTGCCCGGCACGGGCCTGTTGGGATGAGCCGCCGCACAGGCGGCCGGCCCGCCGCCGTGTCCTCCGGTGGCCGGGACGGCCGAACGGGTCGCCGCGTCCGGGTCGACGATCTGACCTCGCTGCCGGCCCGCTCCCTCGACGAACTGCTGCCCGCGCCGCGCCGCGCACCGGCGCCGGCCGACGAGGTCGAGGCCGCGGAGGCGCCGCGGGCTTGGATGGCGCGCCGCGGCCGACGCGGGCCGTTCGGCGGGCGGGCGGCGAACACCGCCCAGGCGGCGGTGTGGCGTGGGTCGACCGCCGCCGTGCAGGGCCTCTACCCGATGCTGACCCGCGCCGGGGTGCCACCGGTCGGCGCCTACATCGGCTACGACGTCATCACCGGCTCGGCGTTCTCCTGCCATCCGGTGGAATGGCTGCGTCAGGGGCTCGTGCGCAACCCCAACCTGCTCGTCTCCGGCAGCCCCGGCGCAGGCAAGTCCGCGACGCTGAAGGCGCTGTCGCTGCGACTGTCCCAGTTCGGCGTCTCCACCCTCGTCCTCGGCGATCTCAAGGGCGAGTACGGGCCGCTGGTGGAGGCCGTCGGCGGCACCGTCAGCACCCTCGGCCCCGGCCTGCCCGGCCGCCTCAACCCCCTCGACGCCGGCCCGCTGGGCACCCGCCTACCTCGCGATCCGGGCCTGCTCACCGAACGACTCGCCGAGATCGCCCGACGCCGCCTGCGGCTGCTGGTCACCCTCGTCGGCGCCCGCACCCCCGTCGGCCCCGAGGACGAGACCGTCCTCGCCGAGGCGCTGCGCATCGCCACCGGCGAGGACCACGCCGCCACCCGCCTGGCCGACCCAACCATCCCCGACATCCACCGGGTGCTCCTCGACGCCCCCGCCGATCTCGTCACCGCCGTCCGCTGCACGTCGCAGGCCGAGTTCGTCAGCCTGTTCCGCCGGGTCACCGACGCGCTCGGCTCGATGGTCCGCAACCTCGCCGGCATCTTCGACGCCCCCACCACCGTCGCCCTCGACTTCGACACCCCCATGCAGTCCGTCGACATCTCCCGGCTGTCCCAGCGCGGCGAGGACGCCGTCGTCGTCGGCCTGTCCTGCCTGTCCACCTGGGGGCAGGCCGCCATCGACGAACCCGGACGGCTGCGGATGGTCATCCGTGACGAGGTGTGGCGCCAGCTGCGCGCCGGCATCGACTTCGTCCGCAAGATCGACTCGGACCTGCGCCTGAGCCGCGCCGAAGGCACCATCCAGGTGCTGGCCACCCACCGGTTGGCCGACTTCGAGGCGGTCGGCGCCGCCGGCTCCGAGGCAGTCGCGATCGCCCGCGAACTCGTCTCCTCCTGCGACGTGCGCATCCTGCTCGCCCAGGACACCCGGCCCCTGGCCGACCTCGCCGACGCCGTCGGCCTCACCGACTCCGAACGCACCTTGGTCGCGGCCTGGGGCGGCGGTGACCGTGGCCGCGGCCTGTGGAAGATCGCGGGGCTGGGCGGCTACCCCGTCCAGCTCGTCCTCACCGACACCGAGGCCCAGCTGTTCCACACCGACGAACGCATGGCCACCTGATGGCCGGCCCGAGCTCTTCCGCCGGAGGAAGAGGAAGCGGCGGCAGCCTGCGTGAGGGGCTGCTGGCCCCGCTGGGCATCATCGCCGCCAGCAGCGTGTTCCTGCTGTGGCGGGCCTGCACCCGGGTCGGCGGGACGGCCGGCTACGCGCTGTTCGCCGCCGCCCTGGCCGCCACCGCAGCCGTGTTCACCCTGCTCGCCCTCGGCCTGCGCAGGCTGCGCACGGGAGGATCGGCGCGGGTGCGCCGCGACGCCTCCGCCCGGGCGGTCACCGCCCGCGCCGCCCACCTGCGCCCCGACCTCGGCACGGCCGCGACCGCGACCGACGCGGCGATCCGCATCGGCAACATCGGCAACACCGGCGGCAGCGGGGTGTACGCCACGGTCGAGGACGGCTGTCTCATCGTCGGCCCGGCCCGCTCCGGCAAGACCCGCGGCCTACTCGCCGGCGCGGTGGTGGACTGGCCGGGCCCGGTCGTGGCCACCTCCATCCGCCCCGACCTCGCGGCCTGGACCGCGGCCGCCCGCGCCCGCACCCGCGGGCCGGTATGGGTGTGGAACCCCTGGCAGCCGACCCCGCCGGTCGGCGAGCCGCTGCGCTGGGACCCCACCGCCGGCGCCGACGACCCGTCCACGGCGCTGCGCCGCGGCCAGGTCCTCGCCTCCTCTGCCCAGATCGGCGCCGGCACCGAGAACGGCTCGGACTGGCGGCAGGTCTCCGCCATCGTCCTCGCCGCCTACCTGCACGCCGCCGCCCTGTCCGGGGCGTCCATGCGGGACGTGCTCGCCTGGTCCTCCGACCCTGCCGACCCCACCCCCGTCACCGCCATCCGCCGCGCGGGCCTGGCCACCCAGGCGTGGGCGGAGTCCCTCGCCCGCTACTCGACCGAGGACCCGCGGATGCAGGCGAACATCTTCTTCGGCGTCCGGCTCGCGCTCGCCTCCCTGTGGGACCCGGTCGTCCTCGACGCCGCCTGCCCACCGGCCGGCACCGGCTTCGACCCCGCCGGGCTGCTCGCCGGCGGCACCGTCCACATCCAGGGCACCCCCGCCTCCCAGGAGACGATCGGCCCGCTGACCGCCCTGCTCGTCGACGAGATCATCGAAGCCGGCCTGCAACGCGCCGCCACCTCACCCGGCGGACGGCTCACCCCACCGCTGGGCCTCATGCTCGACGAGGCGGCCAACATCGCCGCCCTGCCCCGCCTGCCTGATCTGTTCAGCTACGGCGGCGGCTCGGGAGTGTTCCTCATGGCCGTCCTGCAGTCACTGAACCAGGCCCGCCGGTCCTGGGGCGAGCACGCTGCCAAGGCGATGTGGGACGCCGCCACCTACAAGATCATCCTGCCTGGCGTCTCCGATGTGGGCGACCTTGAGGACCTGTCGAAGATCGCTGGCGAGTACGACGAACCCATCGCCTCGGTCTCCACTCGCGGCGGCCTGTTCGGCGGGGCCGCCGGCCCCGACCAGGTCAGCATCAGCCCCCGACGCCGCCGCGTCCTGGAACCCGACGAGATCCGCAACGCCCCCCTCGGCAACGCCCTGCTGCTCCCCCGGTCAGCACCCCCGACCTGGATCCGCCTCCAGCAGGTCGACCGACGTCGCGACGGCGCCCAGCTACGCGCCGACCACGACGCCTACTACCCCCACGGAGTGACCAGCCCATGACCGCTCCCGCCCGCAGCCAGATGGACGAGCTGCTCGACGTCGTCTCCCAGCTCGTCGACCGCGTCCTACAGCTGGAAGAACAGGGCGCCCGGCAGCTCACCCGTAGGAGGGGTCGGCCCGGGACGCCGTTTCGCTGGGAGGACCTCGACCCCGAACAGACCCGGGAGACCTGGCAGGAGCTCGGGGACTGGGTATCGTGGTTGCGCGGACGCTTTCGCATCGACGACATTCCACCCTGTTGGTACCGCCATGGTGACCTCGTCGAAGAACTGACCGCTCTATGGCTGGCCTGGGAGGGCTCCTACCAGGCCGACGCGCGATTCGACGATCCGATCCGCTGGCTTGACTGGCTGGCCCGCGCACGGACCCACTTCGCCCGACGATCTCCCCGCTGCGGAGCCGGTACCCACAAGGAATACGGCCTGGGACCGGGCCATGACGACAGCGATTTCGCCGCGTTCGTCGCCCGGCGCAGCGCCGACGCCATAATGGTCGCAACGGTCGGAATCTGAGTATCCCGGCGCCCGCCGGTGACGTCTTCGGGAAACGGAATGGCGATGAGCAACGAGACTCTCCCGCAGGTTCGGATCGACCTGCTTGTTCTTTACTGCTCCGACCTGCCGTCATGCCATGATTTCTACCGGAATCTTGGCCTGGTGTTCGAGCGTGAACGCCATGGCGGTGGCCCTGAGCACTACGCTGCGACTCTGGCCGCCGATGCCGTCCTTGAGCTCTATCCAGCGGGTTCCGGTGCGGCGACCAAGCGGGTGAGGGTGGGTCTGACCATCTCCCACTCCGGCCTGCGGGCTCCCCTTCTTACCCCCGGCTCACACGTCCTTCATGATCCCGAGGGTCGTACCGTTGATCTGCACGTCATCCCATGAACACGACTGACGAGGAGTCCACCGTGGTTGATTATGCGTCCTTGGCCCGTGCCTTCCTCGGCGCGGACATCGTGACGACGATCGAGTCGTTCCCGTCCGGGGCGGTCACCATAGACATCCGTGCCGGCGATCGCCATGCGTCTATCGCCGGCAGGCCTGCCGCTGCGGAATGGGGGGTGTCGATCGACCCGCCCCCGGAGCAGGCATTTACCGGATATGAGCAGGTAGCACCTTCGGTCGAAGCGGCCTTCACTCTCGTCCGTGACGCCTTCGGCATCAGTCAGGAACCGAGAGGGGGCGGAGCATGAGCGCATCGCAGCCACTGCCCTTACCTGAGCGCCTGCAAATCTTCTACCAGCGCCTGGACGAACTGCCGCCGCCGACCAGCGCGCAGGAAGCACTGGAACAGCTCAACGCCACCCTGGAGGCGGTTGAGGACGAACATAGTGGCGTGCCCCGTAACCCCGATCCGGGGCTCAAGTTCGACGGCCGGATGTACCCACCCCGCGACGACTACATCACTCGCCAACCCGATGGTGGCCTTGTGGCAATCACCAAGGGCAACAGGATTGAGATCGGACCCACCGGCGAAACGACGATCCTGAGCCGAAGGTCGGGAGAAACCGTTTACCGGCGGCCCGCCGCAGAGCCGGCCGCAGTAATCGATCGGGGTGTTTCTGATCGGATCAGGGACCTGCGGCACCGACTGGCGCAGACGTCCCCCGAGCCGGCGCCGCAGCAGAGGTCCGGTCCTGTGCGCGAACATCCCTCTCCGGGACCGGAGTCAGACCGGGACATGAACGTGGAAGGACCTGGCCTCCTGGATTGAGACCGCAGGGTCTCGTCTGGAGAACAGCCTGGCTCTGTGCCGGGCGACGACTGCTTCCTTTGTCACAACCGTCGCCCGGCCGGCGAGGGACTCCCGTCCCGGGGGAAGGAGGGAGCCCCGCGCCTGTACTTGGGCTCGGTGGTCAGGCGCCCTTGGAGGCTTCGAGGGCCTCGAAGGTCTTCTTCCAGGGGAACATGGCCTTCCAGGCATCGATGTCCGGGACGTCCTCGAGGATGACGTCCTCGTAGTCGAAGATGACCTGGACGCCCCAGGAACGCAGGGTGGCGATGTTGGCCAAAAACGCCGGGTGCTTGGCGTGGGTGGGGTTCGGCGGCAGGGCGATGATGATCGGGATGCCGGAGCCGATGGTCTCGTTGAGCAGGCTCAGCGCCAGGGTGTCGGAGATGCCGCCGGCGAACTTGTTCACGGTGTTGAAGGTGGCCGGGGCGACGACGACGGCGTCGGGGATCGGGCGTTCCTCCTCGTCGTCCTCGACCAGGACGTACTCGCTGCGTACGGCGTAGCCGGTGAGCTCGGCGAGCGCGCCGGTGTCGAGGAACTTCAACGAGGCCGGCGTGGCGACGATCCGGGTGTCCCACCCGGCGGCCTTCGCCTGCGAGACGAAGTCGGGCACGTCGTCGGCGGGGTAACCGCCGCCGCAGACAACGATGTAGAGCGCGCGCGTGTCAACAGTCATGGCATGCACCTATCTCGAGGCCGTGCGCCCCTCGGAGCCCGAGGACGGCCTTGCGGACGTGAGCCTGGGAGGGCGGCCGTGGTGGGCCGCCGCCCGGTGGACGTGAACCGTGAAGCACCGGTCGTGAACTGTGGGACCGGTCGTGCGATCTGGGCCGGGGTACATCGTCCGCCCGGATCCGCGAGATTTCGGCCGAATCCGCAAACGCCGCCGATGTTCTGAGCAAAGGTCCCGTCCGGACCGGTCACGATGGCCCGGTCAGCCGGGCTACGAGTCCGATGCGGCCGCCGCGGGTAAGGGTGGCCTCAGATACGGGTGAAGGCCTGGGCGTCGCGGCGGAAACGGTCGAGTTCGGTGAGGCTGATCGTCGGACGGGCGGCGCGGGCGGCCTCGAGGAGGTCCTCGGTGCGCAGCGGCGTGGTCGGGGTGGCCGGGGTGCCACCGTGCGGTCCGGCCGCGTCCGAGTCGGGCTTGCCGGCCTCGTCCGCCCCGCCCGTGCCGGCCAGGGTCAGCGACGCCAATCCCGACCCACCGGTGAGAGCGGCCCGGGTACTGTCGGCCGCCCGGTGGAAGGCCGCCGCGGCGGAACGCTGCACGACCGCGGACAGGTCCGCCGGGGTGAACAGGTCGGTCGCGGCGACCACCGCGTCCAGGTCGATCTCCTCCTTGTTGGCGACCCGCTCCAACAGGCCGGCGAGCAGCACCCGCCGTCCGGTCGCGTCCGGCGGGCCGACCGGCAGCACCAGGTCGAACCGGCCGGGCCGGACGAACGCCGGGTCCAGCGCGGACACCGCGTTCGTCGCGCAGATCAGCAGCCGTCCAGCCACCCCACGGAACGCCGGGATGGCCTTGAGCAGTTCGT
Organism: Frankia sp. AgPm24; assembly: GCF_023243055.1. Lineage (NCBI taxonomy): Bacteria > Bacillati > Actinomycetota > Actinomycetes > Frankiales > Frankiaceae > Frankia > Frankia sp. AgPm24. Next base: position 31,583 of record NZ_JALKFW010000200.1, read on the forward strand.
TGACGACCGACTGGTTCTCCGGCCGGGTCTCCCGCGACTGCGCGATCTCATCGACCTCGTCGATGAACACCACGACCCGCTCGACACCCATCAGGTCGTGGATGGCCGAACGCAGCTCCGAGGCCAGCCCGGCCGCGCCGGACGCCAGCCGCGACGGCAGCAGTTCGACGAACGGCCACTCCAACCGGGCGGCCACTGCCCGGGCGAACGAGGTCTTGCCCGTCCCGGGCGGCCCGAACAGCAGCATCGCCGTGGGAATGACCACGCCGTAGGCCTCGGCGAGTTCACGTTCACGCACCGGCAGCAGCAGCCGCTGCTCGATGAGCGCCCGCTCCTCGGTCATCCCGGCCAGGTTCGACCACTCGGATGTGCTCAGCAGCGCCCCACCCCACCGCTCGACGGTCGACACGTCCGCCGGGCGCAGCGGGATCTCCTTGTCGTAGAGCACCTGACCGGTGGCGGTGAACCCGCGGTGCAGGAACGCCTCCTCATCGGTCTGACCCGGGGTGATCAGGGTGGTGATGCGCCGGCAGCCCGCGTGCAGCAGCTGGTTCTCCACCGACTGCAACAGCCCCGAGCCGATCCCGTGATGCCGCCAGGCCGGTGCGATCGCGACGGTGAGGACGCGACCCTGACCGCCCTCCTTGCGTCCGACGGCAGCGCCCACGATGTGCTCACCGGCGACGGCCACGACCGCCGGGCTCTCCGCGTCCGGCCCCTCGTGACGCAGGGCCAGTACCGTGTCGGTCAGGTTGATCGGCGGACCGCCGGGTGTGCTGCGTACCTCCTCGAACAGACGGACGGTGGCAGCGTAGTCGACGGTCTCGTAGGGACGAATGTGCCATATGGGCACGCTGGCTCCTCAGGGTCGCTCACCGACGGATCGTCCCTACCGACTCTCGTCGCCCAGAGTGACTATTTAGCCGGGACCGTTGGGGCGATCTCGCGGGACCTTAGGACCGCCACCCATGGCCATTGGCGCTGTGAGCGCTCACCGGTGGTCCCCTCGCCAGGGTCGCCGACGTGTCGGCAAGGCTGTGACCTGCGGCTCTGTTGGTCGGGTACCCGCAGGCGGGCGAGTTGCCGGCGGCTCGTGTGACTCTCGTCCCCGCCACCTTCGACGCCTTGCCCGCGTCCCGCCCGTCCGGGCAGATGGTGGACAGTCCGTGATGACCTACTTTCTGTGGCCCGCTCTCCGGTCGGTGCGCTCGACCGTGGCCGGATTGCGGTCAGGATCACGAGATGCCGAGGTCTGTTCCGGGATTTCGGCCTCGAGAATCCGAACAACCCTCGGCATGTCGCCGAACAATCCTCGGCCTGTGGTCCGATGGTCTTCGGTATCTGATCGGAGGGCTCGCGGCGCACCTGTCGGATGGCTCTCGGTGTTCTCCTGTGTACCGGGATGCTGGTCGCGCCGAGAGGTGCGGGCGGGGTGGGGATCGGGTGGGGTGGGAATCAGGCGGTGGTGAGGAGACAGGTGCAGGTGCCGTGGGCGATGAGTTTGCCGTCCGCGTTGGTGACGGAGGATTCGGCGGTGGCGGTGCGGCGCCCGACGTGGATGGTTCTGGCCTCACAGGTGACCTGATCCGCCGTCAGGCTCAGTGGACGAACGAAGTTCACTTTGAGCTCGAGGGTCGTGTAATAGCTGTCGGCTGGAATCCTGGTGTACACCGCACTTCCCATAGCGGTGTCCATCAGGGTGGCGATGACACCACCGTGCACCGTGAGCATGGCGTTCGCCGCGGCGGGGGACGGGCGGAAGGTCCACACGCTGCGTCCGACCTCGAGGGTCGCGAGGTGGATACCGAGGGAATGTCCGACGCCGACGTTCTCGGCGAGGCCCTGCTCGAGCAGGGTCCGCAGGTCCGCGATGCGCTGGTCGATCCCTGCGGTGCCGTTGTGGTCCACGCCTCAACCTCCAGTGGGTGGCGGCGGCGCCGCGGGGCGGGGTCCGCGCCATCTCGACGACATGCGCTCGACAGATCCGCCAAGAAGGCCGATCTGTCGAGACGATAGCCACGTTGCCGGCGGGAGTTCACGCGCCAGCCGGCGGCGGGGAAACGGCGGATGAACGCCGGGAGAAGGTGGACCGTCCGTCCGGTGATGGGGCGCGTAAGAATAGATGAACGCCGGGGAATGGCGTCCAGAACAATACGCGAAAATGTGCCGAGCGATCGGCCTGTACGGCTCATTGCGGACGACGATGGATCGATAGAAGAGATAGTGCGTGCGTTGACCTGCTGGTGGCCGATTGTCAGTCTTGGTGGCGGCACTGGGAACGTCGATGTCCTTCGATGGAACGCGCTCCGCCCCTGCTCCACACCGCCCCGCCATGAATGGTTTACCCAGGCAGCATCTGTGCGTTGCCGGGTCATCCGAGCAGCTGACGATCGACCAGACGCGAGAGGGGTGTGTCGTGCCGGACGCCCGAGCCGAACATCCTCCGTGGGTCATGCCGGCGCCGATGCCAGCGCTGGTGTCGCGGGCCGGGGCGGAGCGTCGGGGGCACGGTGGCGGCCCGCGGCCCGGGTTGGAGTGCCATCTGCTTTCGCTCGCGGATCTGGCGGCACTCCGGCGCGATCCGGACGCGGTGGACGCGGTGGATGCGGTGGGGCGGGCGGGCGGTCGAAACCGGACGTTGGTGCGTCGGGTCGGGCGCCTGCTGCTGGCGACGGTCCTCGCCGACCATCATGCTGCCGCGCCCGGGGTACTCAGGGTCACGGCGGGTGGACGTCCGGTGGCGCCCGGCGAGCGGGCCGAGGGGGCGCGGGCGGGGATCGCGCATGACGGGGGAGTGCTGGTCGTCGGCTTTCATCCGGCGGGCTGCGCGGTGGACGTCGAGGACACGCCGGTGTCGTTGATCGCCGAGGTGGCCGGTCGGTTCTGCGGAACCGCCGAACGGCGGTCGCTGCCGGCGGGCGCGGCGGTGCGCGGGGTGTGGACGGCGAAGGAGGCCGTCGCGAAGTACACCGGCCTCGGCCTGCGGGCGGGGCTGCGCACGATCACCTTCGACGGCGACCCGCTCGCCGGCTGGGTTCGCTCGCATCACCCGGGGACGCGTCGACCGCCGCTGTGCCGGGTGGTCGCCACCGGCCGGCGTCACCTCGCCTTCGCCGTCGGCTCCAGCTCCAGCTCCGGCATCGGATCGGTGGCCGCTCCGGTCGTCGAGGTGCACCGGTGGGTCCCTGACCTCGACCTCGGCGCGGACGGTGGTGGCGGTTCGCTTCGCCTGGTCCGCGCCCGTCTCGCGCCGTCCGGGGAGCTGACCGAGCTGGCCGATGCCGTGGGCGCGGTCGCGGCGCCGCCTCGGACGGGCACCGGCCCACAGCGGACCCGCACGTCGCTTACCAGCCCTGGAACGACGACCAGCCCTGGACGGGAGCATCCCTGATGCGTGGCCTGACGTTGCCCGGCGCCCTTGACGAGGCGGCGGCGGCACATCCGGACGCCGCTGTGACCTTCCCCAGTTCGGCGGAGCGGGTACGACTCGCCGACCTCGCTGCAGCCAGCGTCGACCTGGCCCGCGGCCTGATCGCCGATGGTGTGGGCTTCGGCGAGCGGGTCGGGGTGTACAGCCGCAACAACGCCGACTTCCTCGTCGCCGTCATAGGTGCGTCCCGCGCGGGGGCCGTCGCCTGCCCGCTGCCGATGCCGACCTCGGCGGCCGATCTGGCCGGCTACGCGAGCCGCCTGCACGCCATCACGTCCGCGGCCTCGATCCGCCGGGTGCTGGTCGGCGCCGGCGTGGACGGCATCGTCCGCCGGCTCGGCCCGGTTCTGCCGGACCTCGACTTCCTCGGCGTCACCATGCTGACGAAGGCCGGCTCCGCCCGCGCGGGGTTGCCGACGGTGACACCGGCGGACGTGGCGATCGTGCAGTTCACGTCGGGCAGCACCGCGGTACCGAAAGGCGTGGTGCTCACACACCGTAACGTCGTGCATGGGACGGCGGCGATCGTCGACGGGATCGAGCTCGGCCAGCCCGGCGACCACGGGGCGACCTGGCTGCCGCTCTACCACGACATGGGGCTGTTCGGGACGCTCGCCGCGGTGCTGATCGGTACGCCGATGACGGTGTGGTCGCCGTCCACGTTCATCAAGAATCCGGCCGGCTGGCTGCGCGCGTTCGCCGAGTTGGGCTGCACCGTCGCGCCGTCGCCGAACTTCGGGTACGACGCGCTGCTCGCCGCCGTCGGGCCCGACGAGCTGACCGACCTCGATCTGCGGCGCTGGCGGATCGCGTTCAACGGCGCCGAACCGGTGAACCCGATCACCGTCGAACGGTTCGCGGCGCGGTTCGGCCCGGCCGGGTTCGCACCCGAGACGATGTTCCCCGTCTACGGCATGGCCGAGGCGACCCTCGCCGTCACGTTCCCGCGGCTGGGCCGTCGGCCGACGACGACCTGGGTCGACCGCGAACGCCTGGCCCGGGACGGCCTGGCGCTGCCGGCCGCGGCGGGCGCACCCGGCTCCCGTGGCCTGGTCGGCCTTGGCCGGCCCGTGCGGGGGATGCGGGTGCGCATCGTGGACGAGCACGGTCACGCGCTACCCGACGGCACCGTCGGCGAGATCGAGATCGCCGGGGACGCCGTCACCGCCGGCTACCTCACCGCTGATGCCGATGCCGTTGGCGTTGGTGGCGGTGGCGGCCTGGGTGGCGGTGGCGCTCTGGCGCCGGGGCTCGCGCCGGGACTGTCGGCGGCACCGGATCCGGCGGCGGCGCTGGTGTCGCGGCCGACATCGGCCACCGGCGGCTGGCTGGCCACCGGAGACCTTGGCTTCCTGGTCGGCGAGGAGCTGTACATCAGCGGCCGACGCAAGGAAATGATCATTATTCGGGGGGTGAACTACTACCCCGAGGACGCGGAGGCGCTCGTCCGGGACGCACCGGGCATCCATCGCCGCCGCTGCGTCGCGGTGACCGACACCGACGACACCGGCGCCGAGGCACTCACCGTGATCGCCGAGACCACGCTCGAGTCGGCCGCCGACCGGATCGCGCTGGCCACACGGCTACGTGCGGCGATCGGTGCGGCGCTCGGGCTCGCCGAGGTGTCCGTGCGTCTGGTCGCCCCGGATGTGCTGCCCCGCACGTCCAGCGGCAAGTTCCGCCGTGTCGAGGCCCGTGACCTGGCCCGAGCCCAACCCCGATGAGTCCGGTGCCCCTGATGAACCCGGTGCCCCTGACGAACCCGGTGACCCGTCCGGCCCCCGACGGAGGTTGATCCATCCGATGCACGGCTATGACGTCTTTCGCCATTACGAACGCAAACGTTGGACGATCGAGGATCTCCCCTTCGACGAGATCGACCCCGACCAGGTGCGGCCCGAGTACGTCACGATGGTCAAGAGCTCGGTGATGGGCGAGGCGAACTCGATCGCCGCCCAGCACGGCTTCCTCAACGAGTTCGACGACTACGACTTCTCGGCGTTCGTCGCCGTCTGGGGTTACGAGGAGCTCCAGCACCACTTCGCCTTCCGGACCTGGCTGGACGCCGTCGGGGTGAGCATGCCCAGTGGCCCGGTCGAGGCGATGCGTGCCCCGTACGGGCCAGGTACCACCCCGTGCGCCACCCTCGCCACGAACATCATCTCCGAGCTGACCGTCAACCACGTCTACCGTTCGGTCGCCGCATGGGTGCAGGAGCCGGTGCTGCGCGGGCTGATGCTGCGGGCCAGCCGGGACGAGGCCGGGCACGCCCGCGAGTTCGTGCACTACGCCCGCCAGCGCCTCCAGCGGCATCCCGACGAGCTGCCCTCGGTGCTCGAGACGCTGTACGTGTACACCTCCGAGCAGCGCATCAAGCATCCCGTCGGGGTGTTCAAGAGCGGGCTCGCCGAGGTCGAGAACCACGAGACCATCGACACCGCCTTCGACATGTTCCTCGCCGGCATCGCCACCGAGGGCGAACTCGACCGGCTCCAGGACAACATCCGCCGCGCCTTCTCGGCCCTGACCGGCCTGGACGTCAGCACCAACTCCCGCGTTCGCCGTCGACTCGCCGAGGCCCTGGCATGACCACCACCGAACCCGCACCCACCGCGGACGAGGCGGACGGCGGGACGGGCCCGCGGATGCCGTGGTCGGTGCTCGAGGACTACCGGTGTTTCGGCTGCTCACCCCACAACCCGCATGGGATCGCGCTGCAGTTCACCGAGCATCCCGAGGGGCTCTCGACCACGTTCCGGCTCGGCCGCAGCTACGAGTCCTACCCGGGGGTGGTGCACGGCGGGCTGCTGGGCGTCGTCGTCGACGAGACGATGGGCAACCTCATCGTCGTGCGCACCGGGCAGATCGCGTTCACCGTCAGCATGCGGCTGCGCTATCTCGCCCCGGTCAACGTCGGCGCCGAATACCTCTGTGTGGCCCGGTTGGGCCAGGGTGCCGACGGACCGCTGACCAGCACGTCCGCGGAGATCCTCGACGCGCACGGCGCCACCGTCGTGACCGCCACCGCGAGCTATCGCAACGTCTCGTTCGGCGTCGCCCAGGACCGCATCACCCTGAGCGCCCCGGAAGCCACCCGCCTCGGCCAGGCCCTGACCACCGCCGAAGCCCAGCACCAGCCCGTCCCACAGCACCAGCCTGCCCCGCAGCACCAGTCGACCACGAAGGAGCCGCAGTGAGCATTGACGTCGACGGCGTCGTCCGTCAGATCACCGAGATCGTGGCCACCGAACTCGGCGTGGCCGTGGACATCCTCACCCCCGACACCGACCTGCGCGCCATCGAGGGCGCCGACTCGGTGCGGCTGCTGCGTGTGGTCGCCAAGGTCGAGCAGACCTGGGACGTCGAACTCGAGGACGACGAGGTCTTCGGCGTCGCCTCGATCGCGGACCTGGCCAAGGTCGTCACCGCCGCACTGCGGGTGCAGGCCGCATGAGCACCATCGCCGAGGCCAGCCCCGCCGCCGAACGGACACAGCCGGGGCAGACCAACCAGCACTACGACCTCGACCCGGAGATCTTCGGGCTTTTCCTCGACCCGCTGCGCAAGTACTCCTCCGGGCTCTACCGCACCGAGCCGATCACGCTCGCCCAGGCGCAGGTCGCGAAGCTGCACTTCGTCGCCGACCTGCTGCGGCTCACCCCCGGGTCGCGGCTGCTCGACGTCGGTTGCGGCTGGGGTTCGCTCATCCTGTTCATGGCCCGCGAGTACGACGCGCGGGTGACGGGGATCAGCCCCGCCGGGCGTCAGCACGAGTACATCGCCACCCGGGCCGCCCAGCTCGGCGTGATCGACCGGGTCACCACCACCGTCGGCCGGTTCGAGGACGCCACCCTGCCCGAGCGTTCGTTCGACGCCGTCACCATGCTCGGCTCGATCGTGCACATGCCGGACGTCGACCTCGCCGTGCGCCGAGCGCGTGCGATGCTGCGCCGCGGCGGCCGGTACTACGTCTCCGAGACGTGCTTTCGCAACGCCGCCGCCCGCGACGAGTTCGACCGCCGGGCCGGCACCGAGTTCGTCCGCAACTCCATCTTCGGCTGGGGTGACATGCGTCCGCTGTCCGAACTGGTCCGCGCGGTCGAGGACGCCGGCTTCTCCGTGGACGGCGTCGAGGACCTCACCGAGGACTACCGCCGCACCATCGAGGACTGGCTGCTGCGCGTCGAGGAGTCCGCGGCCGCGATCGACGAGCTGCGCCCCGGGATGGCGGCGGCCCTCACCCGCTACCTCGAGGTGGCGAACGCCGGATGGGGCTTCACCACCAAGCACTACGCGCTGGTCTGCCGCAATGGTCGCTGAGGTGGGTGGGCTGCCGACGTCGGCTCGGGCGATGCCGGTGCGGTCGATCGGGCTGCCGGCGGACGACCTGGACCGGTCGGTCACCGCGTTCATGGCCGCCACGCCGGTGACGCGGCGCTGGGACGTCGAACGGGACTTCGACTGGGGCGCCGCCGACGCGAACCGGCTCACCGACGGTCAGCGTTCCGCCGTCCGGTTCATCACGTTCATCGAGGATCATCTGCCCGGCTACTTCGCCCTGTACAGCAGCCGGTTCCCGCTGGACGCCGACACCGACGTCGAGACGTTCCTGCTCAACCGGGAGATCTACCACTTCACCGTGCGCTGGGCGCAGGAGGAGGACAGCCACGCCCGTGCGCTGTTCCGCTACCAGGTCGAATCGGGTATCTCGGCGGCCGAACCGCTGCGCCGGGAGCTGGCCGAGGAAGGGCGCAAGCAGTTCAGCCTGCCGCACGAGCATCCCGCGGCGCTGTTCGCCTACACCCTGGTCCAGGAGAAGGCGACGCAGATCTACTACCAGAACCTCAAGGCCGTCGTCGGTGACCCGGTGCTCGCCGAGGTGCTCAACCGGCTGAGCCGGGACGAGGCGCGCCACTTCACCTTCATGGCCGACATGGTCGAGAACTACCTGCACCACTACGGCGATTCCGTCGTCGAACCGATCCGCGAGGCGATCGCCCAGTTCCGGATGCCGCTGGCCGACACCCTGCGCGGCTACTGGCGCTGGGCGCTGCGCATCGCAGACACCGCCCACTACGACCACACCGAGGCCTACGAGCACCTGGTGCGGGTGGTCCGCCGCGCGGTCGACGCGCCCTCCGACCGGGTCGACGAGCTCGACCGCTTCGTCCGCGCCTGCCGTGCCCTGCCCGCCTGACTCCCGCTGATGACGCTGCTATGAGGAGGTCCGCCGTGGACACCTTCACGGTCCCCGCCCCCGTGACGTCCGGGATCACGCCGGAGCAGGCGGCGGTGAACATCTTCGATCCGGCCTGGCATCACGACACGTTCCCCAACTATCGGGTGCTGCGGGAGGCGGGGCCGTTCGTCCCGGCGCCGCTGGGGGGAATGCGGCTGGTCACCCGCTACCGGGAGATCGACAGCATTCTGCAGGACCCGGCGTGGAGCCACGCCGAGGAACGCGACCTGATGCATCCCGACAGCGATGGTTCGGACCTGCCGACGTCGTTTCTGTGGATGGAACCGCCGGACCACACCCGCATCCGGCGGCTGGTCAGCACGGCGTTCAGCGCCCGGCGGATCGAGGCGATGCGGGCCCGGGCCCGCGAGCTGGTCACCGACCTGGTGGACGCGGCGATCGTCGCCGGCGAGGTGGACCTGGTCGAGGCGATCGCCTACCCGTTGCCGTTGACGATGGTCGCCGAGCTGATGGGCGTGCCGGCCGCCGACCACGCGCGGGTGCGGTCCTGGTCGCATGGGCTGGCCCGCGGCCTGGACCCGGACATCCTGCTGACCCCGGCCGAGGTCGACAACCGGCAGCGCTCGGCCCGGGCGATCCGCGACTACTTCACCGAGCTGACCGCGCGACGCCGGGCCGAACCCGCGGACGACCTGGTCAGCGCGCTGGCGCTCGCGGAGGCCGAAGGCGACCGGCTGACCAGCGACGAGATGCTCGCGACCCTGGTCGTCCTGCTGGTGGCGGGGCACGAGACGACGGTCAGCCTGATCTCGAGCACCTTCGACAACCTGATCCGCCACCCCGACCAGTACGCGGCGCTGCGGGCCGATCCGGAGCTGGCCGGACCCGCCGTCGACGAGCTGATGCGGTACAGCACGCCGTCGCATCTGACCACCCGTCGGGCGGTGCGCGACACCGAGGTCTCCGGTGAGCGGTTCGCCGAAGGCGACGGTGTGATCATCCTGCTGGCCGGGGCGAACCGGGACGCCACCGTCTACGAGGACCCCGAGCGGCTCGACTTCACCCGGTACGCGGGTGGGACGGCCGGTGGGACGCGGGCGCCGCGCCATCTCGGCTTCGGTCGGGGGCACCACTACTGCGTCGGCGCGCCGATGGTGCGCCTCGAGGTGGAGCTGCTGCTGCGTGAACTCGCCCGCCGGTCGCCGCGTATGACCGGGCTGGCCGACCCGCCGCCCTACCGGCCGAACCTCATCGTGCGCGGCATCCAGGAGCTGAGCGTACGCCTCGAGACACCGTCCTCGTTGTGAACAAGTAGTGAATCAGTAGCGTGCTGTATGGATGTGGCGAGTGACACGCTGCCAAGCAGACGTTCGCCACTGGGGGGACCCGTGATGGGAAGGTGTGGTTCACCGGGGGTTAGTCGGCACCGTTAGGCTGAAGCTCGATGCCCCTGTGGAGGTGGCCATGGAGTTGCGGCATCTGGTGTCCTTTCTGGCAATCGCGGAGGAGCTGCATTTCGGTCGCGCGGCTGCTCGCCTACACCTGTCCCAACCGTCGTTGAGTCAACAGCTACAGCGGCTCGAACGTAATCTCGGCGTCGAACTCGTCGCCCGGACATCGCACGACGTGCGGCTCACCGCGGCCGGCCGGGCTTTCGAGACCGAGGCCCGGTCCATCATCTCCCAGATGAACAAGGCCACCCACACCGCCCGGGAGGTCGCCGCGGGGCGCACCGGTGTCGTGCGGGTCGGCTACAACTTTCCCGGTGGCCAGCATGTCGTCCCGGTGGCGATGACGAAGATGGCCGCGGACTATCCGGACGTCAGTGTGAACCTGGTCGAGCAGCGCACCGGTCCTCAGCTCGCGGCGCTCGTGTCCGGGGACCTCGACGTCGCGATCGTGTATGGCCGTCCGTCGTCGCCGGAGATCGCCTCCAAGCGGTTGTTCCGGGTACCGCTGGTCGCGGTGGTCGGTAACGGTCACATGTGGGCGGGGCGCGGTGGCATCCCGTTCGGGGAGCTCGCGCGCCAGCAGTGTGTGCTGTTCGCCCGGGAGAAGAGCCCGGCGATGTACGACGCGATCCACGCGGCCGCCGAGGCCAGCGGCATCACCCTCACGGTCGCCCACGAGGTCGATGATCCGAGCGCGACGGCGATCGTCGTGTCGGTGAAACCCCTGGTCGGGTTCGCGTCGGTGTCGCGTGGGCTGCACATCGGCTCGGTGGTCGGTGGGCCGCGGCCCACCCCCGTCCAGCTGTACGACCCGGTGCCCACCCTCGATCTCTACGTCGCCTGGCGGGCCGCGAACGAAGCGCCGCTGGTCGATCTCTTCCTCGAGTACGTCGAGGCTTCACGGCCGTTCCAGATTCCAACCTACCGAGCCCCCGAAACTCGAGTGCGGCGATAGGAAGAAACGACTGTTCGTATCAATCGAATAAATCGCCTTGCTGGGGCATGGGCGGAATTCCACACTTGCTGGTGGAATCCTCGCCGCGTTTCACCCTGGAATGTGGTGTCACGGTTTCCGTGCTACGCAGGAAGGTGATGGAAAGTGCGGCAGTCCAGCACTGACGGCGGGGTCGTCCTCCCCGATGACCAGGGAATCTGGTCCGCGCTCGAACAGAGCCTGCGGGCACATCCCGAACGCGTGGTGTTCGTCCGGGTGGACGTACCCGACACCGCGGAGTCGGAGATCAACGGTGGCCAGCTGGCCGAGCAGGCGCGCACGGTCGCCGCGCACCTGATCGCCGCGGGGGTCGAACCGGGTGACCGGCTCGCGATCATGGGTCGGACCAGTTACCCGTGGGCGCTGCTGAGCCTGGCCGCCCTCGGCCTCGGCGCGGTGATCGTTCCGGTGTATCCCACCGCGTCCGCGACGCAGGTGCGCCACGTTCTCGCCGACTCGGGCGCGACCTGGGCGTTCGCCGAGTCCGACGAGCAGCTGAGCCTCGTCGCCGAGGCGGCCGGCGCGGGCCTGCGGCATCCGGTGTGGCCGTTGGAGCAGGTGGACGGCTGGGCCACCGGCGGGCCGTCGGCGTTCCCACGGGGATCCGAGGTGGCCGCCGGCTCCGAACGGTTCGGGGACGAGTTCGCCCAGCGCGGCGGCAAGGTCCGCGCCGACGACATCGCCATGATCATCTACACGTCCGGAACGACCGGGCTGCCCAAGGGCTGCATGCTCACCCACCGCAATCTCTGGGCGTCCTCGGGCGGCACGGTCGAGCAGGTCGGTGACCTGTTCCGGGTCGACTCCACCGGCGCCCAGGCCACCACCGCGCTCGGCCTGCCGCTGGCGCACGTGTTCGGCCAGACGGTGCTGTTCGCCTGCCTGTACGCCGGCACCCGCACGGTGCTGCTGCCCGGCATTCCCGAACTCGTCGGCGCGCTGACCCGGCTGCGTCCGACGATGTTGTGCCTGGTGCCGTACGCGCTGGAGAAGATCCGCAAGCGGGTGCGTGACCTGGCGCACGACGAGGTCGCGGGGGCCCTGGGCGGGCGGCTCACCCATGTCATCTCCGGCGGCGCGTCGTTGGACGACACCACCGCGGCGTTCTACGCCAGCGCCGGCGTCACCATCCTCAACTGCTACGGGCTGACCGAGGCCGCCACCGCGGTGACGGTGAACGCGCCGGCGACGAACCGCCGCCGCACCGTCGGTCGACCCATCCCCGGCGTCACCGTCGCCATCGCCGAGGACGGCGAGGTGCTGGTCGCCGGGCCCAACGTCTCACCCGGCTACTGGTCGGACCAGCAGCGCGCCCTCGGCCGCGACGCCACCGGCCCCGTCGAGACGCGCTGGCTGCACACCGGCGACGTCGGACGCCTCGACGACGACGGCTATCTGGTCATCACCGGGCGCCGCAAGGAGATCCTGGTGACCGCCAGCGGCAAGAACGTCGCGCCCACCCCGCTGGAGGACCGCGTCCGCCTGCACCCGCTGGTGAGCAACTGCGTTGTCATCGGCGAGGGACGCTCGTTCGTCGCGGCCCTGATCACCCTGGACCCGGCCCCCTTCGCCGCCTGGGCGCAGGCCACCGGCATCGACCTGGCTGCCGGCACGGGCGCCGGCGCGGACGACGAACGTCCCGAGCCGCTCGAACACCCGCGGCTGCTCGCCGAACTCCAGGTGGCCGTCGACGACGCCAACAGCCTGGTGTCGCGGGCCGAGTCGATCCGCGCGTTCCGCGTGGTCGAGCCGGACTTCACCGTGGCCGCAGGGCAGCTCACCCCGTCGTTGAAGCTGCGTCGCGCGACGATCGAGCGGGATTTCACCGCAGCGATCGAAACTATTTACCAGTGACCTCGACCACTCGATTGCCCGGTCTTATCGGCCGATGAGACCTCCACCGGGCCGGTGGATTTATCTCCGCCCGATCAGCACGATGACAACCGAGGTCGAAAAGAACGTCCCCGCACCCGCGTCGGATCTGTGACCGATCAGGATCCGTACGCACCCGAGGTGAACACCGTACAGCCGGCCGCCGCCGGGCGACGACGGGAGGACCCGCAGATGTACGACGTTATCGTGGTGGGCGCACGCTGCGCCGGATCGCCGCTGGCGATGCTGCTCGCACGGCAGGGGCACAAGGTGCTCGTGGTCGACCGGGCCACTTTCCCCAGTGACACCGTCTCCACCCACTACATTCACCAGGCAGGTCTTTCCCGGCTGAAGGACTGGGGAATTCTGGATCGGCTCGTCGCGACCGGTGTCCCGCCGATGCGGCACCTGACCTTCTCCTACACCGACATCTTCCTCGAGGGTTTCGCCGACCCGATCGACGGGATCACCGAGGTGTACTCGCCGCGGCGGACCGTCCTGGACGAGATCCTCGTCGACGAGGCCCGCAAGGCCGGCGCCGAAGTGCTCGAGGGATTCACCGTCACCGAGATCGTCTTCGATGACGGCCGGGCCGCCGGTGTGCGCGGCCGGGTGGGCGACGGCGGCGAGCAGGTTTTCCGGGCGCCGTTCGTGGGCGGCGCCGACGGCCGCAACTCCACCGTCGCGACGCTGGTCGGAGCCGAGATCTACCGCTCCATCCCAGCCGCCTGCTTCGTGTACTACTCCTACTTCAGCGGTCTGGACTGGCCCTTCCAGCACCGCACCGGTTTCGGTGAGCAGCAGTTCGGTGCCTGGCCCACCCATGACGGCAACCACCTGCTCGCCGTCATGCGCCGCCGCGACCGGATGCGGGAGTTCCGCGCCGACATCGACGGCAGCTTCCAGGAGATCTTCGACCAGATCGTGCCGGAACTCGGCGCCGACCTGCGGGCCAACGGAAAGCGCCAGGAGAACTTCCGGGCGATGTCCTACCCGGACAACTTCTACCGCCGCTCCGCCGGCCCCGGCTGGGCGCTGGTCGGCGACGCCGGCTACCACAAGGACCCCTTCACGGGCTGGGGCATCACCGACGCCCTGAAGTACACCGAGGTGCTCGCCGAGAAACTGCACGAAGGTCTTTCCGGGGCCCGTCCGGTCGACGAGGCCGTCGCCGAGTACGTGAAGATCCGTGACGCCGAGAGCAACGGCACGTTCGAGCTCACGTGCAGCATCGCGGAACTGAGCCTGACCCCTTACTACGACTCGGTCTTCCGGGCCACCAGTCTGAGCCCGGAATACACCACGAAGTTCTTCGGTCTGATCGCCGGCGGTATTTCCGGTGAGGAGTTCTTCGCCTCGTCGAACCTCGAGAAGCTCTACGAGGAGGTCGACTTCCCGGTCGACCTCCGGATCACGACCCGTCCCTGAACAACGTCCACACCTCGGTTTCACAGCGCGTCGCACCGCGGCCTTCGAAAGGGGAGACGAACAATGCCCGCAGCACGGTTCACCGCTCTCGGTGACAGCTTCGTCGAGGGCCGCGGCGACGTCGCCGCCGATGGCTCGTACATCGGCTGGGCCCGCCGGTTCGCCCGGCGGATGGGAGTCGCCGCCCAGGAGACCCGCAACCTCGGTGCCTACCAGGCGACCACCCAGGTCGTCGTCGACACCCAGCTGCACCAGGCCCTGGTGCGCAAGTCGCCGCTGATCGGCGTGATCGTCGGCGTCAACGACCTCGTCCAGGACTACGCACCTGACCGGTTCGCCGCGAACCTGCGGACCATCTTCGGTTCGCTCGCGGGCCTGGACACCACGGTCTTCACCGCCAGCTACCCGGACATCCCGGCGAACCTGCCGTTGCCGGCGGAGTTCCGTGACCTGCTGCGCGCGCGGTTCGCCTACGCCAACGACGTGCTGCGCGAGGTGTGCTCGGAGACCCACACGCTGCACCTGGACATCGCCGCCGACACCGACTGGTCCGGCCGCGAACTGTGGAGCGCCGACGGCCTGCACCCCAACACCGACGGTCACGACCGGTTCGCCGAGGACATGGCGGACCTCGTCGAGCGAGCCTCCTGGCTCACCGCCGCCTGAGAGCTGACGGCACCCCCGCCAGCCCTGGCCCCGGCCCCGCACTCCCTGGCCCCGCCGCCGGACGGCGTCGGCCCGGCCCCCACCGCCTGTCTTCCCTGCGTCCGGACATCCCCCGCTGCCCGGCCCCGAGAAGGGACCCACGTGACCAAGCCCGCGCGCGCGACCGCGCCCGTCGATCTGGACTCCCGGCGGCTCGCCCGCAACCCGATCGCGATCGTCGGCATGTCGGGCCTGTTCCCGATGGCCCGCAACCACCGCGAGTACTGGCAGAACGTCGTCGACGGCACAGACTGCACCACCGAGGTCCCCGCCTCCCGCTGGAACCTCGACGACTACTACGACGCCGACCCCGCCGCCCCGGACCGCACCTACTCACGCCGCGGCGCGTTCATCCCGGACGTCGAGTTCAGTCCGTTGGAGTTCGGCCTGCCGCCGAACCAGCTCGAGGTCACCAGCACCATGCAGACGCTGAGCCTCGGCGTCGCCCGGGACCTGCTGCGCGACGCCGGCGCCCGCGACATCGCCGGCCGCGACGCCGACTGGTACGACTCCGGCCGCACCGGTGTGGTGCTCGGTACGACCGGGCCCGTCCCGCTCATGCACCCGCTGGCCGCGCGGCTGTCCACGCCGGTGCTGCGCGAGGCCGCCCGCAGCACCGGGCTGACCGACGCCGACGCCGACGAGCTCATCCGCCGCTTCACCGCCGCGTACGCGCCGTGGGAGGAGAACTCCTTCCCCGGCCTGCTCGCGAACGTCGTCGCCGGCCGGGTCGCCAACCGCCTCGACCTCGGCGGTCTGAACACCACGGTGGACGCGGCGTGCGCGGCGTCGCTGTCCGCGGTGCGCCTGGCGATCGCCGAACTGCTCGACGGCCGCGCCGACACGATGATCACCGGCGGCGTCGACACCGAGAACACGATCTTCATCTACATGTGTTTCTCGAAGGTGCAGGCGCTGTCGAAGTCCGGCACGATCAGCCCGTTCTCCGACGACGCGGACGGCACCCTGCTCGGCGAGGGCATCGGCATGCTGGCGCTGCGCCGCCTCGCCGACGCCGAACGCGACGGCAACCGGATCTACGCCGTCATCCGTGGTCTCGGCTCGTCGTCGGACGGCCGGCACAAGAGCATCTACGCGCCGCGGGCCGAGGGCCAGCGGGTCGCGCTCGACCGCGCCTACGTCGACGCCGAGTGCAGCCCGGACTCGGTGGAACTGTTCGAGGCGCATGCCACCGGCACCGCCGTCGGGGACCGCACCGAACTCACCGCGCTCGGTGACCTGCTGCGCGACGCGGGTAAGGAGAGGCAGTTCGCCGCGCTCGGCAGCGTCAAGTCGCAGATCGGCCACACCAAGGGCGCCGCCGGCACCGCCAGCCTGATGAAGCTCGCCCTCGGCCTGTTCCACAAGGTGCTGCCGCCGACGATCAACGTGGACCGGCCGAACAGCGCCGTCGACTTCGGCGACGCCCCCTTCTACATCAACATCGCCAACCGGCCGTGGATTCGCGACCCGCACCGTCCGGTGCGCCGCGCCGCAGCCTCGGCGATGGGTTTCGGCGGCACGAACTTCCACGTCGTGCTCGAGGAGTACACCGGCGACCGTAGCGACCTGCGTGTCCTGCACCGCACCGCGACCGCCCACCTGTGGCACGCCCCCGACGCCGCCGCCCTGCTCGAGCTGCTGCGCACCGGGGCGCCCGGCGCCGCCGCGGACGCCGACGAGCCGATCCCGGCCACCCACGCCCGGCTCGGCTTCGCCGCCCGCGACGAGGAGAGCGCCGCGGACCTGCGTGCACTCGCGATCGCCCAGCTCGAACGCGCACCCGAGGCGACCGAGTGGTCGCACCCGCGCGGCGTCCACTTCCGCGCCGCGGCGCAGCCGAACCTCGCCGTGGCGGCGCTGTTCGCCGGCCAGGGCAGCCAGTACCTGGACATGGGGCTCGAGGCCGCGGTGAACGTGCCTCCGGTCGGTACCGCCTTCGACGAGGCCAACGCCGCCTTCGACGGGGCCGAGCGCCGTCTGGGCGCCATCGTCTTCCCGCCGCCGGTGTTCGACGCCGCCGAGCGCCAGCGCCAGGAGGTGGAGCTGCGGGCCACCGAACACGCCCAGCCGGCGATCGGTGCGCTGTCCGTCGGGCAGCTGCGCTACCTGCGTGAACTCGGCCTGGAGCCGGCCGGCTACCTCGGCCACAGCTTCGGTGAGCTCACCGCCCTGCACGCCGCCGGCGCCGTCGACGCGGCCGGCTACTTCCGTCTCGCCCGCGAACGTGGCCGGGCCATGGCCCCGCCCGCCCCGGACGCCGCTGGCGACCGGCCCGTCGAGACGGGCAGCATGGCCGCGGTGCCGGCCGGACGTGAGCGGGTCACCGCCCTGCTCGCCGACCATCCCGACGTCGTCATCTGTAACCACAACGCCCCCGAGCAGGTCGTCGTCGGCGGGCCAGGTGACGCGGTGGCGGCGTTCATCCGCCGCTGCGCCGAGGACGGCCTGGACGTCCGTCCCCTGCCGGTGTCAGCGGCCTTCCACACCCGTTACGTCGCGCACGCGGTCGACCGGTTCGCCGCCGCCCTCGCGACGACCCCCGTCACGGAGCCGAAGGCCCCCGTCCACCCGAACACCGACGGTGCCAGCTACGGGCCCGACCCGGCCGCGAACGCCGAGGTCCTCGCCCGCCAGCTGCTCGAACCGGTCGAGTTCGTCGGCGCGGTGCGCGCCGCGCACGCCGCCGGTGCCACCGTCTTCGTCGAGTTCGGACCGAAGCAGGTGCTCACCCGGCTGGTCCGCCAGATCCTGCCCGAGGCGGGCGTCGTCGCCATCCCCACCGACGCCGGCCCCCTCGGTGACAGCGACGTCGCGCTCAAGGCGGCCGCCGTTCAGCTCGCCGTCCTCGGCGCCCCGCTGACCAGGCTCAACCGCTACCAGGCGGATGTCCCCGAGGTCGCGGTGACCAAGGGTCCGACGATCACTCTCTCCGCACCCGAGTACACCCCGGCGACCCGCCGCGACGCCTACGCCGCCGCCCTCGCCGACGACTACACCATCATCGGCGCCGCTGCCCGGACATCCTCCGATGCCGTCCTGGCCGCCGTCGGCGCCAGCACGAACGGTGCCGCGGTCAACGGTGCCGCGGTCAACGGTGCCGCGGTCAACGGTGCCGCGGTGAACGGTGCCGTGATCAATGCCGCCGCGGTGAACGGTGCCGCGGTGAACGGTGCCGCGGTGAACGGCTCGACGGTCAACGGCACCGGGGCGGTGGCGGCCACGCCGAACGGCGCCGGCCACGACGGCGTCCCGGCCGGCCACACGACAGGTAACGGAGGCTCGGTGAACGGTGCAGGTCCGCTCCAGACCGCAACTCCTGGTGGCGCCGCGGGTGCCGCGGTGACGGCCGTCCCGGCCGGTGGCGGTGGGGCCGACCAGGTGGGTGCACCGGATGTGCTGGCGCAACAGGTGAACCTGCACTCGGTGTACCTGTCCGGGCAGCTCGACGTCGCCAGCCGGCTCGTCGACGCCCTGCACGCCTATCAGAGCACCGGCCGCGACGACCCGCGGTTCACCGACGCGATCACCTCGGTCGCCCACCAGAGCGTCGTCATCGGCCAGGCGCACGCCCAGGCCAACGACGTGCTCGCGCAGCTGGCCGAACTGGAACTGGCCGCGGGCGGCCTGACCGTGGGGGAGCGCGGCCAGCGCCTTCCCTTCACCCCGACGGCGCTGATCGGTTACGGTCCCGCGGCGCCGCGTGCGCTGCCAGCCGCGCCAACCGCCTTCGTCGCGGCGCCCGCTCCCGCCGCACCGGTCGCCGTCGCCCTCCCCGTCGCCTCCGCGCCGGTTCCGGTCACGTCTGCCGCGGCGCCGCCCGCACCGGCTGTCTCGTCGGTCGCCCCGGCGGCCCCGGCGATCAGCGTCCCCGCGCAGCCGGCGGCCCCGGACACGGCGCCACAGCCCACTGGCCTCACCGCGGACGCGGTGCGGTCCACGCTGATCGAGGTGGTGGCGGAGAAGACCGGTTATGCCGCTGACATGATCGATACTGGGATGGATCTCGAGGCTGACCTGGGTGTCGACTCGATCAAGCGGGTGCAGGTGCTGGGTGCGTTGCGGGAGCGGTTCCCGCAGGCGCCGACGGTGGGTCCCGAGCAGCTCGCGGAGCTGCGCACGCTTGACCAGATCACCGAGTTCGTCACCGCCTCCCTGCCTGCCACCGCGGGTGCCGCGGTCGCGGCCCCGGGCGGGTCCGCGGCTGGTTCGTCCACGACGTCCAGCTCGACATTCGATGCGGACGCGGTGCGGTCCACGCTGATCGAGGTGGTGGCGGAGAAGACCGGTTATGCCGCTGACATGATCGATACTGG
>NZ_JALKFW010000200.1:51078-96823 GCF_023243055.1 Frankia sp. AgPm24
CTGGGTGTCGACTCGATCAAGCGGGTGCAGGTGCTGGGTGCGTTGCGGGAGCGGTTCCCGCAGGCGCCGACGGTGGGCCCTGAGCAGCTCGCCGAGTTGCGCACGCTTGACCAGATCACCGAGTTCGTCACCGCCGCGGCACCACCAGCGGTAGGAGCCACCACCACCACCACCACCGGCCAGGCCGGCGCGGAGGCAGGTGGTGTCGACCCAAAAGCCGGTAAGCCGGGCCCGGCGCCTCGCCGCGTCGTCCGGCTGGTAACCCTGCCCGCCGTCGACCGGCTGGAAAGCCCCTACGCCGAGGCACCGGTCGCCGTCCTCACCCACTGGGCCGGCCCGGACGCCGCGCCGCTGGCCGCCGACCTGCGCACCCGCGGCTGGACGGTGCGCGAGCTCGACCTCGACCTCGACACCACCGTCCACGGCGACACCAGCCCGGACGACGTGACTGAGCGGGCGCGGGCGGTGGAGCGGGCGCTGACCGGGGCGTTCGAGGGACGGGTCGACCTCAGCCTGACCGTGCTCACCCCGGGCGACGGCTGGGAGCCGACCGTCGCCCGACTCGCCGACACCATCCAGATCGCGCGGCACGCCCACGCTCCGCTGACGGCCACCGCCGCCGACGGCACCCGTGCCGCGTTCGTCACCCTGACCCGACTCGACGGCGGACTTGGCCACCATGGCACCGCCGGGCCCGTCTCCTCGCTGCTCGGTGGCGTCGGCGGCGTGGTCAAGACACTCGACGCCGAAGCGCCGACGGTGTTCTGCCGGGCACTCGACGCGTCCCCGCGGCTGAGCGTCGACACCCTCGCCGCGCTCCTGGACACCGAACTGCACGACGCCGCCCGGGACACCCCCGAGGTCGGCCTGACCGGCGACCCGGTCACCCGGTGGACGATCGTGCCCGGCCTGTTCGACCCCCGCGCCAACATCCGACCCGAGCCGTCCGGCAGCACCGAGCCGTCCGGCGTGATGGGTGCGGGGGCGGGGCTGACGGTGGGGGCGGACGACGTGATCGTCGTCTCCGGCGGTGCGCGGGGGGTGACCGCGCTGTGTGTGCGGGCACTCGCCGCGCGGGTGCCCGCCCGGTTCGTCCTGCTGGGACGGTCACCGCTGGCCGACGAGCCGGGGTGGGCGGCCGGCGTCACCGACGCCGCGCTGAAGCCCGCCGTCATCGCCCAGCTGCGGGCCGAGGGCACCCGACCGACGCCCCGCGACGTGGAACGGATCTACCAGGGGCTGCTCGCGGGCCGGGAGATCCGGGCGACGCTCGCCGCGGTCACCGCCAGCGGGGCGCGGGCCGAGTACGTCGCTGTGGACGTCACCGACCCGGCCGCCGTACGCACCGCCCTGGCCGAGGTGCGCGGGCAGGTCACCGGCATCGTGCACGGCGCCGGGGTGCTCGCCGACGCCCGCCTGGTCGACAAGACCCCCGCCGACGTCGCCCGGGTGTTCGCGCCGAAACTCACCGGGCTGCGGGCGCTGCTCGCCGGACTCCAGGACGCGCCGCTGCGCCACCTGGTGCTGTTCACCTCGGTCGCGGGCCTGTTCGGCAACCCGGGGCAGGCCGACTACGCCGCGGCGAACGAGGCGCTGTGCCGGATCGCCGCCGCGCACCGCCACGCCCATCCCGACACGCACGTCGTCGCGATCGACTGGGGCGCCTGGGACGGCGGCATGGTGACTCCGGGCCTGCGCGATCTGTTCGCCGCGCGCGGGGTGGAACTGCTCGCCCCGGACGCCGGCGCCGGCGCCTTCGTCGAGACCTTCCGCGCCGACCGGGCGGGCGAGGTGTGCGTGCTCGTCGGCCCGGATCGGGCGCTGGCCGAGACCGCCGCCGAGGGCGGCACCACCCTGCGGGCCCGGCGCACCCTGGCCGGGATCGACAGCCATCCGGTCATCGCGGCGCACCGGGTCGGCGCGCACCTGGTCCTGCCGGCCACGTTCGGCCTCGGCTGGATGATCAATGTGGCCGAGCGGGCGCACCCCGGACGCCGGGTCGTCGAGGTGCACGGGTTCACCGTGCACAAGGGCATCGTCTTCGACGGTTCGGCCCCGGACACCGCCCAGGTGATCCTCGAACCCGCCGGCTCCGACCCGGATGGCCGCCTGCTCCTGCGCGCCGCCGTCCGCGGCGACCGCCCCGGCCACCTGCCCGTCCCGCACTACGCCGCCACCCTCCTGCTCGCCGGCCCGAACGACAGCGCCACCAGCCCGGACGGCGGCGATGCCGGCGGCGGCGGTGGCTGGCCGGGGTACGCGCTCGGTACCGGCCCACTGGACGGGCTCGCCATCTACACCGAGGGCACCCAGTTCCACGGCCCACGGTTGCAGGGGATGCGCCGGGTGCTCGCCCGCGGCGCGGACCGGCTCGTCCTCGAGTGCACGCTCGCCGACGACCGTGACCTGCGTACCGCCTACGGCGGTGCGCTGCACAGCCCGGTGCTGGTCGACGTCCTGCTGCAGGGCCCACCGGTGCTGGGGCACGCGCTGCTGGGCCAGGCCTGCCTGCCGCTGGCCATCGGCCGCGCCGAATACCTGCGGCCGCTGCCGGACGCGGAGCCGTTCGTCCTGGTCCTGGACCAGGCGCGGGTCGACGACGGTGGCGGCACGGCCACCGTCACCGCGACGGCGCACGCCCCCGACGGGACAGTGCTCGTCCGGCTGCGCGACGTCACCGTCGCCGCGACGCCCGGGATGGCCGCGAAGTTCAGCGAGGCCGTCCGTTCCTGGCACGACACTTCGACCGAGAACGAGGACGATCGCCGATGACCGTCATGGACCACCAGCCCGTGGCCGAGGCGGAGGACGACCTCGGCTTCGACGGCGAGCCCTTCGACCCCACCTCCCTCGCCGGTACCGTCACGCCGGCCCTTCCCGCCCCGTCCGTCGCCATCCCTACGCCGACGGTCCCTGCTTCGACTGTCCCTACCGTGGCGGCCGCCACGGCTGCCGTCCCCGCCGTTCCCACGGCCACGGATGCTCTGCCGACGGTCGGTACCTCGGCCGGTGCCGCTGCTGTGACGGTCGCGGACATGATCCGGCTGCTGCGGACGACCACGATGGCGGCGCATGCCAGCGCGCTGCGGGCCCAGAGCGGCCTGCAGCGCCGGGCGCTCGCCCAGCTCGGACTCGTCCCGTCGGCTACACCGGCGGGAACGACACCGGCGGGAACGACGCCGGCGGAAACGGTGGCGACCGGGCTGGCGCCTGCGGAGCCGGCCGCGGCCGCGGTGGTGCTGCCGGCGGGACCGGTGCGGACCAGGGCGACCAGCGAGGGATCGTTCAAGCCGCTGGCCCGCACCGATGTCGCCGCTCTGGACAGCGCGGACCTGGGCCGGCTCGCCCGCGCCGAGATCGCCGCCGTGTTCGGCCCGGCCTACGACCAGGAGGGCCTCGACGCCGCGGTCCTGCTCACCGCCGGCGGCCCCCTGCTGCTGGCCGCGGTCGACCGCATCGAAGCGCGCGGTGGGCGGTCCGGGCGCGGGCTGCTGCTGGCCCGTCCGGCGCTGCCCGCCGGGGGCGCCGCGACCGGCGCGGACCTCACCGACGCCGACCTGGTGGCCGCCGCGGCCCAGGCCGTCCGCCTGTTCGCGCTGTACACGGGGCTGCACCTGTGCCTGCCGCACGCGCACTTCGTCGACAACACCACGGCGTCCGGCGGCGGCGCCGACGACGGCGGACCGCGGCTGGTCCGCGGCGGTGGGACGGCCGAGGCCGTGGTGCTCGTCGTCGAGATCGCCGAGATCGACCTGGTGCCGCGGCCGTGGCTGCGCGCCGACGTCGAGCTGCGCCGGCTGGGTGCCGACAGCGGCACCGGGACGGACGGCGAGCTGCTCGCGCGGGTCGACGACCTGGTCATCGGACTGCGTGAAGGCGACGGGCTGGCGGTCGGGCCGGCGCGCGGTGGCCGTCCGACCGCGTGGTTGGGGCGGCGCAACGGGTACGGCGACCGGGCGTTGCTCTCGGAGTTCCACATGGCGCACTTCTGCCGCGGGGACCAGGCGATCGCGCTCGGCCCCGAGTTCGCCGGCTACACCGGACGCAAGGCCACCCGGCTGCCCTCCGGTGGGCTGCTGCTGGTCGACCGGGTCCTGGAACTGCACGGCACCCGCGGGGAGCCCGCGTCGCTGGCCGGCGGCTCCTGGCACATCACCGAGTACGACGCGCACGCCGACAGCTGGTACTTCACCGACACGGCGAACGCGTCCATGCCGAACTGCGTGTACATGGAGACATCGCTGCAGGCCGCGCTCATGGTCGGCTACTACCTGGGCGCCACCCTCGGCGATCCGGACGCCGTCGTCAGCCTGCGCAACCTCGGCGGCTCCGCGACGGTGCTGCGCGAGATCGACCTTCGGGACGTGACGATCCGCCAGCACTCGCGGTTGCTGTCGACCACCGACATGCCCGGGTCGTCGCTGCAGAACTTCGCCTACACCCTGTTCGCCGACGGCGAGCCGTTCTACGAGGGCGAGACGCTGTTCGGCTACTTCAGCGACGCGGCGCTGGCGAACCAGACCGGTCTGGACGCCGGAAAGTTCGTCCCGACCTGGCTGGACACGGTCACGCCACGCCCGGCGACCCGCGCCCTGGACGTCGCCGCCCGCCGCGCCGACCCGGCCGCCCGGCTGGTCGCCCGCGACCATCTGGCGTTGCTGGACATCGTCGACGTCGTCGACGGCGGTGGCCGTTACGGCGAGGGCTATCTGCACGCGGTGCGCCCCATCGACCCGCATGACTGGTTCTTCGCCCGCCATTTCAACCTCGACCCGGTCATTCCCGGCTCGCTCGGCGTCGAATCGGTCGTCCAGGCGATGCAGGAATGGCTGCTCGATTCGCCGCACGCCGCCGACATCGGCGACACGGCGGCGTTCATCCTGCCGGTCGGCGCGGCCTTCTCCTGGAAGTATCGCGGCCAGTTCCTGCCGACTGACGGCGAGACCCGTCTGGAGGTGCACATCAAGGCCGTGCGCCGTGGTCCGGGACGGGTGCGGGTGACCGCTGACGCCAGTGTGTGGAAGCCAGGTCTGCGCATTTACGAGATGACCGACATCGCCGTCGAGCTGCGTGAGGATGGAGCCGCGCCATGGTGACCATGACGTCCCCCCAACCCGTCCCCGCCCAGACCGTTTCCGCCCTACCGCAAACCGCGTCCGCTGTACCGCAAAGCCCGTCCGCGCCACCGCGGGACGCGTCGACTCCACCGCGGACCGGCGTGACCGGGCAGGCCTACCGGGATCTGCTCGCCCTCGACGCACCCTGCTACGTGCTGCGCGAGGGCACCCGGGTGCGCACCAGCGGCGACCAGGCCGACGTCGCCCGGGTGGTCGCCGCCGGCGGGCAGGTACTCGCCGCCGCCGGTCCGCGGCCGGCGACGGCGCTCGGGGACGGTGCCTTCCGCGCCGCGCACGGCGTGCGGTACGCGTACATGGCCGGTGCGATGGCCAACGGCATCGCGTCGGCACCGATGGTCGCCGCCCTCGCCCGCGCCGGGTTCCTCGCCTCGTTCGGCGCCGCCGGTGTGCTGCCGGCGCGGATCGACGAGGCGCTCGCGGCCATCGTCCGCGACGCCGCCGGCGCGCCGTTCGCCTGCAACCTCATCCACAGCCCGAGCGAGGCGGCGTTGGAGGCGGCGACCATCGACGCCTGCCTGCGCCACGGGGTCACCACCCTGGAGGCGTCCGCGTTCGTCGAACCGACGGCGCAGCTCGTGCGCTACCGGCTCGCCGGGCTGCGCCGCGGCCGGGACGGGCGGGTCGAGGCCACCCACCGGGTGGTCGGCAAGGTGTCGCGGGCGGAGGTCGCCGAACGGTTCCTGCGTCCGGCCCCCGAGGCGCTGGTGCGCGACCTGCTCGCGGCCGGCGCGGTCACCGCCGACCAGGCCGCGCTCGCCCGCGAGGTGCCCCTGGCCGACGATCTGAGCGCCGAGGCCGACAGCGGCGGGCACACCGACCGCCGGCCGCTGACCGTGCTGCTGCCGGAGCTGCTGGCCCTGGCCGAACGGCTGCGCCGCGAGCAGGGCGCACGCCAGGCCGTGCGGGTCGGCGCGGCCGGGGGCCTGGGCACCCCGGCGGCGGTGGCGGCCGCGTTCGCGCTCGGCGCCGCCTATGTCGTCACCGGATCGGTCAACCAGGCCACCGTGGAAGCCGACCAGTCCGCGATCACCAAGCGGCTGCTGGGCGCCACCGGCGTCGCCGACACGGCGATGGCGCCGTCCGCGGACATGTTCGAGCTCGGCGTGGAGGTGCAGGTGCTGCGCCGCGGCACGCTGTTCCCCGGCCGCGCCCGCACGCTCTACGAGCTCTACCGCGCCCACGACGGGGTGGACGCGTTGCCCGCCGACGTCCGGGCGAACCTCGAGGCGAAGGTGTTCCGCCGCTCCCTCGACGACGTGTGGGCCGACTGCGTCGAGTTCTTCACCCGGCGCGACCCCGACCAGATCATCCGGGCCCAGGGCGACCCACGGCGGCGGATGGCGCTGATCTTCCGCTGGTACCTGGGGCGTTCGTCCGGCTGGAGCATCGCCGGCGAACCCGACCGCGCCGCCGACTACCAGGTGTGGTGCGGCCCGGCGATGGGCGCGTTCAACAGCTGGGCGGCCGGGACCTACCTCGCCGAGGTGGGCAACCGCCAGGTCGCCGACGTCGCCGCCCACCTGATGACAGGTGCGGCGTTCCACGAACGCGCCGCCGCCCTGCGCGCGGCCGGGGCCCGCCTGCCCGCGTCCGCCACCACCTACATACCGACCGCGCCGCTACTGGGCCAGGGCTAAGAGGAAAGGCAGTCCGTCATGACGATCGAGGCCACCCTGGGAGCGAGCAGCAGCCGCGATCCTGGTACCGCCAGCACGAAGGGGTCCGCGGGATCGTCCTGGCTGCTGTGCGGCGGCTGCAACACGATGATCTACGGCCGGCGGTTCGACCGGGCCGCACGGGTCTGCGCCGACTGCGGCTGGCACGCGCCGCTGACCGCCGACGGCCGGCTCGAACAGCTGCTCGACCCCGGTTCGCGCCGCGACATCGACGTCCTGGCGATCGACGGTGACCCGCTCGGCTTCGTCGACTCCCGGCCCTACCCGGACCGGTTGCGCGCCGCCCGGGCCGCCACCGGCCTGCATGACGCCGCCCTCGCCGTCCACGGCACGATCGAGGGCAACCCGGTCGTGGTCGTCGTCATGGACTTCCGTTTCCTCGGTGGCAGCCTCGGTGCCGCCGTCGGCGAGGTGTTCACCCGCGGCGCCGAGGTGGCGCTGCGGGAACGCACGCCGCTGATCACCGTCACCGCCTCCGGTGGCGCCCGGATGCAGGAGGGCGCCATCGCCCTGATGCAGATGGCCAAGACCAGCCAGGCACTCGGCCAACTGGACGAGGCCGGCATCCTCACCGTCTCGATCATCACCGACCCGACGTTCGGCGGGGTCGCCGCGTCCTTCGCCACCCTGGCGGACGTCATCATCGCCGAACCCGGTGCCCGCCTCGGGTTCGCCGGCCGCCGTGTCATCGAACAGACCATCCGGCAGGTGCTGCCCGCCGACTTCCAGACCGCCGAGTTCCTGCGGACCCACGGCGTCGTCGACATCATCAGCCCGCGCCGCGACCTGCGCCCCACCCTCGGCCGGCTGCTGTCGGTGTCCAGCCGCCGCGACGACGGCATTCCCCGCCAGCCGCTGCGCGCCGGCGGGGCCATCCTCACCAAGATCGCGGACCTGCCCGAGCGTGACTCCTGGGAGTCGGTGCGCACCGCCCGCCGCCTCGGTCGCCCCTCCACCCTCGACTACATCGACATGATCCTCGAGGACTTCACCGAACTGCGCGGTGACCGGATGTCCGCCGACTGCCCCGCCCTGGTCGCGGGCCTTGGCCGCCTCGACGGCGTCCCCGTCGCCGTCATCGGCACCCAGAAGGGTCACACCGCCGACGAGCTGCGCCACCGCAACTTCGGGATGCCCACCCCGTCGGGTTACCGTAAGTCCGCCCGGGTGATGCGACTGGCCGCCAAGCTCGGCCTCCCGGTCATCACCCTGATCGACACCGCCGGCGCCTACCCCGGGATGGAAGCCGAGGAGCAGGCGCAGGCCGTCGCGATCGCGGAGAACCTGCGGCTCATGGCCAGCCTCGCCGTTCCGGTCGTCGCCGTCGTCACCGGTGAGGGCGGCAGCGGCGGTGCGCTGGCACTCGCCTTCGCCGACCGGGTGCTCATGTGCGAGAACGCCGTCTACTCGGTGATCAGCGCCGAGGGCTGCGCGTCCATCCTGTGGAAGGACCCGGCCGCCGCTCCCCGCGCCGCCGCCGCCCTGCGGGTGAACTCCCGTGAACTGCTGCGCCTGGGCATCGTCGACGGTGTCATCCCCGAACCCGACGGCGGCGCCGACGCCGACCCCGCCGCCGCGGCCAGCGCCCTGCGCGCCGCCCTGCGCATCTGCCTCGCCGAACTCACCCCCCTCGACCAGATGACCCTGGTCACCCGCCGCCGCACCCGTTTCCGCCAGTTCGGCGTCCCCACCGCCGCCGCCAACGCCACTGACAGCGACAGCGACACGTCCACCCCGTCGGACGCGGCCGGCGAGCACGCCGCCGCCACCGACGACCAGCCCGGGCACGAGCAGTCCCCGCACGAGCAGACCGTGGAGGCACACCGATGACCATCGACCAGGCGACCCAGCCCGTGCGGGGCGGCGACGCGGACGACGAGAACCGCGTGTCCCACCTGGGCGGCGGCGCACTGCCGGCGGTGGACGCGGTGGTCGGCCTGCTCGGCGCCCACCTGCTCGACCTCGCCGCCCGCGCGCCCTACGCGCCAAGCCTCGTGCGCGCCTGCGCCGGCGACGTGAGCGTCGAGATCGGCTGGGCCCCCACCGCCGCCGGACCCGCTCCCGCCAACCCCGCCGCGGCGCGCACCCGCTGGTCGGCGGCCCCGTCGGCGCTGACCAGCGGCCCCGCGGCCCTCACCTCGACCTTGTCGGGGGCCGCGGACGTCCCGGGCGGCGCCGGCGCGCTCCCCAACGGCAACGGCGCGACCGGTGCGGTCAACGGCGCGGCCAGCGCGCAGGGCGTTGCGGTGAACGGTGCAGGTGGCACGCTGAACGGCACGGGTGGCACGGCCGCCACGACGGTGACGGACGAGCCGGGAACGTTCATCATCGGGTCACCCTCGGTCGGGATGTTCTACCGGTCGCCCGAACCGGGCAAGCCGCCGTTCGTCGCCGAGGGTGACATCGTGCGGGCCGGCCAGCAGGTCGGGATCGTCGAGGCGATGAAGCTGATGATCCCGATCGAGGCCGACCGCGGTGGCCGCGTCGTGCGCGTCCTCGTCGAGGACGCCAGCGCCATCGAGCACGACCAGCCCCTGCTCGTCCTCGCCCCCGTAGCCGGTGCCGGCGCCACCGACGGGAACGGCTGATGTTCGACACCGTGCTGATCGCCAACCGTGGCGAGATCGCCCTGCGGGTCGTGCGCACCTGCCAGGAGCTGGGTATCCGCACGGTCGTGGCGCATTCGGCCGCCGACCGGGATTCGGCCGCCGTCCGCGCCGCCGACGAGTCGGTGCAGGTCGGGCCGGGACCGTCCAAGGCGAGCTACCTCAACATCCCCGCCATCATCGAGGCCGCCCGCACCCGCGGCGCGCAGGCCATCCACCCCGGTTACGGCTTCCTCTCCGAGAACGCCGAGTTCGCCGAGGTCTGCGAGGACGAGGGCATCGTCCTGATCGGCCCGCCCGCGTCCGTGATGGCCGACCTCGGCGACAAGGCGATCGCCCGCCGCATCATGCGCGAGGCCGACCTGCCCCTGCTGCCCGGCAGCCGCGAACCGCTGGCCGACGCCGACGCCGCACTCGCCCTGGCCGACGAGATCGGCTACCCGATCATCCTCAAGGCCGTGGCCGGCGGCGGTGGACGTGGCATGAGCGTGGTGCACTCCCGCGAGGACGTCGCCGCCGCCTACGCCCAGACCCGCGCCACCGCCCTCGCCGTCTTCGGCGACGGACGCCTCTACCTCGAGCGTTACCTCGCCTCCGCCCGGCACGTCGAGATCCAGGTGCTCTGCGACACCCACGGAGCCGGCATCCATTTGGGTGCCCGGGACTGTTCGCTGCAGCGCCGCCACCAGAAGCTCGTCGAGGAGTCCCCGGTACCGAACGTCGACCAGGCCGGCGTCGAGGAACTCGGCCGCTCCGCCGTGCGCGCCGTGCTCGCCGCCGGCTACGTCGGCGCCGGCACCGTCGAGTTCCTCTACGATCCGCTGCGCCGCGGCTACTACTTCATGGAGGTGAACTGCCGCCTACAGGTCGAACATCCCGTCACCGAGATGGTCACCGGCATCGACCTGGTCGCCGAACAGCTGCGTGTCGCCGCCGGCGAGCCGCTTGGCTACACCCAGGCCGACGTGGAGTTCCGCGGCACCGCCATCGAATGTCGCGTCAACGCCGAGGACCCTGCCCGCGACTTCCGCCCCACCCCCGGTCTGGTCACCCGGCTCGGCCTGCCCGGCGGCCCGTTCGTCCGCGTCGACACCCACCTCGAGACCGGCTACCGCATCCCGCCGCTGTACGACTCGCTGCTGGCCAAGGTCATCGTCTGGGCCCCCGACCGTGCCGGCGCCCTCGCCCGGATGCGCCGCGCCCTCGGCGAAACGGTGGTCGACGGCCCCGGCCTCGCCACCACCGCCCCCTTCCTGTCCGACCTGCTGGCCCATCCGTTGGTGCGGGCCGCCGCGCACGACACCTCCCTCATCGGCACCTACCTCGCGGCGGCTCCCGCTCCCTCGGCTGTCCCCGCGAACTCCGCACCTGTCCTTCCCACCGTGCCCACCGTTTCGATCGGCGCCTGAACTCAGGTCACGTACGGGCGAATGTCACCGCGCGGCTGGCCCCGCCGGGCTGTCGGCGCCAATGGGTCCTTCTACCGGAACGAACCGGATTTTTTCCGTTCGGAGCCTGGTAGAAGGACCACAAAGATCGACGCACCGAGCACGGACACGCCGATTCGGTTACTGAAAGCAACATGGCGACCTGGCGCCTATGTCCAGTTCTGGTAGTTTCCGCCGTTACAGGGCAGCATGTAGGCCTGGTAGCCCTTTCCCTTCGGGCTTGACTGATTGCTGTCCAGGCATTTTCCGGTACCCGCATTACGCAGGGTCTGTCCGAAACGGGTGCCCGACGAGGCCATCCACTGCTGGGAGCTCGTCCCGTCGCAGGCAATCACGTACAGGCCGTCCGGATACTGGGCGCCTTCCGCGTTGTATCCGCCGGCCTTGCTGGTCAGACAGTTGCCGAAATGGACGTTGCGGAGCCGGAGCCCGTCACGGATCCACTGCTGATAGTCGCCACCGTTGCAACCGAGGGTGTAGACCCTGCTGCCATCGCTGTCGAGGCAGGCGCCGGTCGCGGTGTCGACCCAGGTCTTGCTCGCCGGCGCTGGTGCTGGTACCGCCGCGGGATTACCTGCGTTCGCGGCTGCCGGCTGCGTCCTGGGAGCGACCGGTCCGGCCGCGGAGGCCACGCGCCCCGCTGACGGACGGGCTTTGGGTCTCGGGTCGCTGGCCGCCAGCTTTTGCTGGGCGTCCGGGTCCGACCCTCGGCTCGATGGGGCTTTCAAAGCCGTCGTCCCGAGGACGATGAGGACCGCCATGACGCTGACAACGACGGACAACCGCCGCCAGCGGGCGCCGTGCGTGCTGCCGGTGCCGTGCGCGGCCAGCGGGCGGCGAGGGCGGCGCGGCTTCGGCCCAGGCGCCCCTGTCGCCGGGACGGGCGTTGCCGGTGCTGGTGGATGTGCTCGCAGCTGTAGCGGTGCCGCGGTCCTCGGGTTGGCGGCGTCGGCTGGTTCCGGTTCGGGCGCTTCCGGTTCGGGTTCGGGTGTCTCCGGTTCGGGTTCGGGCGCTTCCGGTTCGGGTTCGGGTGTCTCCGTCGCAGGTTCGGGCGCTTCCGGTTCCGGGCCGGCCGCTGCCGCTGCCGCTGCGAGTGCCGCTGGCTGTGG
The DNA here is from genome assembly GCF_023243055.1 of Frankia sp. AgPm24. Lineage (NCBI taxonomy): Bacteria > Bacillati > Actinomycetota > Actinomycetes > Frankiales > Frankiaceae > Frankia > Frankia sp. AgPm24. The sequence continues at coordinate 63,056 of NZ_JALKFW010000200.1, forward strand.
CGGAGTCGCGGTGCCTGGATCAGCGGTGTCAGCCGGCCCTGGCCACGATTCGGTCGCGACGGGTGGCGGTGGCGATCGCAGCGGCGGCAGGGCGGGTCGGCCCGCGAGGCCAGGCTGGAGCGCGCACAGGTCCGCCACCCCGGGCCGGTCCGCGGGATCCTTCGCGAGCATGGCCGACAGGACGGCCCACAGCGCGTCGTCAAGGCCGGGAGGGCGACCGGGCAGGAGATCGACGTGGGCGCGCATGACGGCCAGCGGCATCGGCCCGGCGAACGGTGCGACCCCGCTGACCAGCTCGTAGAGCATGATGCCGGCGGCGTAGACGTCCGCGGGCGGACCGGTCTGGGCACCGTTGACCATCTCCGGAGCCATGTAGGTCGGCGTGCCGAAGACATCCTGACTGGTGGTCAGCTTGGTGGAACCCACCACGCTGGCGATCCCGAAATCGGTCACCTTCGGGTGCGGCGCCGGGCCGCTGGCGTCAAGCAGGACGTTCGCGGGTTTGAGGTCGCGGTGGACGATGCCAAGGGCATGGGCGACGCCAAGACCGGTCAGGATGTCGACGGTCAGGGCAACCGCCTCGGCCGGCGACAGCGTCCCCCGGGAACGCAGATACTGGCGCAGGTCGGGACCCTCGATGAAATCCATCACAATGGCCAGTCGATCGTGTTCGGCGACCAGATCCCAGACGTTCACCACGAACGGCGACTGAATGCGGCGGAGCACAGATCGTTCTCGTACGAACCGGGCGACCATCTTCTGGTCGGTGGCGAGTTCCGGCAGCAGGAGCTTGAAGGCGAGGGCTCGGCCGTGCTGGTCGTGACCTCGCCACACTTCTCCCATCCCACCCCGCCCGACCAGGGATTCCAGGGTGTAGGAACTGCCCAACCTCATCGCCATGCCGGTCCCCCACCGCTTCGATCGTCGTGCTGTGTCGTCGCTGACAAACCTGGTTATATCCGACTCGTGCAGCAACTGCTGTTTTGTGCCTACTGATGGAGTAGGTTGCGGGGCGCAGCACAGGCGGGAACATCACCCGTGACCTGCTCGCCCCGACGGCATCAGACCGGCATCGGCCACCCTGGTCTCGCGGCCCTACCAGCAGCGTCGCGCCTACGCCACCTGCCGCGGGCAGTGGCCGGAGGTCGGTGTCCACTGCGCGTCCCAGCCCAGCAGCCTCGACGACCACGTGACGAGCTCACCTCCCGCGGACAGGGGATTACTCGTCGAATCGACAGCGGTCGACAGCGCCGACAGCGCAGCGCGCAGGTTCGGGACGACGGCGGTCCACCGGGTCGACCAGGACGATCGGCCGTCGATGCGGACCGCCTCGAGCAGTTCCTTCGGGAAGCTGTCGACGTGCTGGCTCAGCAGCGGTATGCCGAGCGCGGAGAGGAGGTTCGGCGGCCCCGCGATCCTCGAGTTCCACTCCGCCGCCTGCTGCGTGTCGGTACTTCTTCGGTTCTCGACGGAGTGGTTCTCGTCCTTTCGTCGGAAAAAACCCCATCGGCCGGTGCGTAGGGAGATTTTCCGCTGGCGAGAACGGCGCCGTTCAGCAGAACAGCGACACGTTCTCGTGCGTGCTGTGCTGCCTGCCGGAAGTCGACGATCAGGGCTGCGTGTTCACGCAGGACCGCAATCGAGAGGACGACGTCCTGATGGTCGCGGATGACTCGGGTCGGAGCCCCGGCGTTCGGGTTTTCGTCCTCGCTCATCTCTTCCACGCGTCTGCCAGTTCGTCGCGGGAGAAGATCGGCGCACCGTCACCTGGGCCAGCATCGGCTTCGATCCGGGCCCGGGTGACGGCCCGGCCGAGCTCGAGCCGTACGCGCCGCATCTTGGCGCGCAGGGAGCCCAGTTCCGCACGCGGAATGGTGACCAGCCCGGTGAGGTTGCGCCGGGACCTCCGTTCGCCGCGTGCCCGCCTGCTGGAACGCCCAGCCATCGACCCGAGGTCGCGGTATGTGACGGAGTGTCGGGCGTCGCGGGGGTGCGGGAGCTACACGGGTCGCCGTGGGGGCATTCGTGTCCGATTTGCCCCCCACGGCGACCCGGGTAGGCGGATCTTGCTGTGTGGCCCGCTGCGGGGTGTGACGGTTACCGAGATCGGTTACCGTGTGTGCGGAATGTGGGTATTTTGGCTACAGAGAGTGGATTGGTGCGGCGCGGAGCATGGCGGCCGAGGGTGGCCTCGATGGGGCGGGTCAGCGCAGACCGGAGCGGACGAAGCCGTTGATGACCTGGCGTTGCAGGGCGAGGTAGAGGGCGAAGATGGGCAGGCAGGCGAGGCCGGCGGCGGCGGTGAGGGGGCCCCAGGCCTCGGTCTCGGTGGAGTTGAGGAAGCTGTTGATGCCCAGCTGCAGGACGCTGTTGCCGCGCTGCAGAACCATCGCCGGCCAGAAGTACTCGTTCCAGGCGTTGACGAACAGCAGGATCGCCAGCGCTGACAGGGCCGCGCGCAGGTTCGGGACGACGACCGTCCACAGCGTCGACCAGGACGAGCGGCCGTCCATCCGGGCCGCCTCGAGCAGTTCCTTGGGGAAGCTGTCGAAGTGCTGGCGCAGCAGCAGCACGCCGAGCGCGGAGACGAGGTTCGGCACGATCACACCGGTCAGGGTGTTGAGCAGGCCGAGCTGGTGCAGCAGCACGTAGTTCGGCAGCATCGTCACCTGGAACGGCACCAGCCAGGTGCCGACGAACGCCAGGTAGAGCAGCCGCTTGAGCGGGAAGTTCCACACCGCGAAGGCGTAGGCGGCGAGGATGGACGTCAGCAACTGCCCGAGGGCGGTCAGTGCGGCGACCATCGTCGTGTTCAGCAGCAGCCGGGCGAGGTCGAGCTCGTCGAGGGCGTCCCGGTAGCTGCCCACCGACAGCGGCCAGGGCAGCACCGAGGTCTTGTAGACGTCGTCGGGTCGGCGCAGCGACGTCGCGTACATCCAGTAGATCGGGAAGACGCAGGCCAGGCCCAGCAGGGCGAGGGTGAGGTGGCCGACGACGGTCATCACCCGGGAGCGGCCGCCGGGGATGTCGTCGCCGTCGGCAGCCGCGATGGCGGCAACGGGCTCGAGGACCGACTGGTCGGCGGTCGGCCCCTCGATGGCGAGTACCACGGCGGCCCTCCTGTCTCCTGCGGTTGGACGGATGTCAGTTGTCGTGGAAGGTGAGGCGGTCGGACAGCCAGACGAGGAAGGCCGCGACCAGGGTGAAACCGGCGAAGAAGATCACACCGGCGGCGGCGGCGAAGCCCGCGTCGAAACTCTTGAAGCCGTACTGCCAGAGCAGGTAGTAGATGTTGGTGGTGGCGCTGACCGGGCCGCCCTGGGTGAGCGTGTCGATCAGTGGGAAGGTCCACGTCCCGGCGAGCAGGACGGTGGTCAGGACCAGGAACACCAGCGTCGGGGACAGCAGCGGCAGGGTGAGCCAGCGGGTCGACTGCCAGCGGGAGGCGCCGTCGACGGACGCGGCCTCGGAGTAGTCGCCGTTGATGGAGGCGAGCCCGGCCGAGACGACCAGCACCGCGAACCCGAGCATCTGCCAGCCGGCGATCCCGGTGATCGACAGCAGTGCGGGCAGCCGTTCGTGCAGCCAGTTCGTCTTCAGGCCGGTGGCCCGGTTGACGATCCCGGAGTCGGGGGTGAGCATCCACTGCCACACCGCGGCGCTGGCGACCGGCGCGACCAGGAACGGGGCGAAGATCAGCGCCTGGTAGAGGGTGCGGGCCCGGCCGCGGACCTCGGCGGTGAGCAGGCCGACGATGATCGGGATGATGATGGTGAACGGCAGCAGCAGGGCGATCATCGAGATGGTGCGCAGCACCGAGCTGCCGACCTCCGGCAGGGTGAACAGCCGGTGGTAGTTGTGCCAGCCCTGCGGGATCGCCGGCTGGTCCGGCGACAGGTTCCACGAGTAGAACGAGTAGTTCGCCGTCTGGATGAGCGGACGGTAGATCCAGACCACCAGCATGCCCAGCGCCGGCGCCAGATACAGGTAGGGGACGATGCCCCGCCCGAGCAGCCGGGCCAGGCTCCCCGCCGAACGGCGGTCCCGAGGCGCCGGGGATGCGTCCGCGGCACCGCTGGCAGCGGCAACACCGGTACCGGCAGCGCCGGTAGCAGCGGTGTCGGAGCCATGGGACGGACGGGTGGTGCTCGTCCCGGCGTTGGGGGGCAACGCCGGGACGAGCCGTGTGGGCGGTGCTACCTCGACGAACATCGCGTCATGCCCCCGGTGGGGAGGTCGGGGTGAGCCGGCGGACGTAGGCGAGGTACTCGCCGGCGTCCCGGTCGTAGACGTGCTCCACGTCCAACGGGATGGCGGTGGCGACGAACTGGCCGTCGATGAGGTCGATCCGGCTGAGCCCGCCGACGCGCAGGCCCCGGTGACGGCCGCTGGCCGGCAGGGCGTCGACGGTGTAGGACAGCGCCGGGCAGATCCACACCGGCACGCCGGCGAGGGTGCCCGCGCCCGGGTGGTGGGCGTGGCCGGAGAGCACCATCCGCACGTCGGTGCCCTCGATGACCTTCGCGAGGCGCTCCGCGGCGACCAGGCGCAGCAGGTGCACCGTCGGCATCGGCGAGGGCAGCGGTGGGTGGTGCACCACGAGCAGGGTGCCGCGGGGCGCCGGGGTGGCGAGCTGATCGGCGAGCCAGCCGAGCTGGGTGTCGGTCAGCCAGCCGTCGTGGCGTCCGGGGGTGCTCGAGTCGAGCACGACGACCCGCAGCCCGTCGATCAGACGGACCTGGTCGCACGGATCGTCGGGGGAGGGGGTGGGGTCCTCGTCCAGCAGTTCGGTGCGGAAGGCGGCGCGGTCGTCATGGTTGCCCATGGCGTAGATGACGGCGGCGCCGAGGTGATCGGCCAGTGGGTCGATCACCTCACGTAGCCGCCGGTAGGCCTCGGGGTCACCGTTGTTGGCGAGGTCCCCGGTGAGCAGGAGCCCCGCGACCGGACCGGCCGAGTCCACCAGGGTGGCGGCTGCCGCCTCGAGCAGGCGGTAGGTGTCGACCCGGTCATGGATCAGCTGGCCGCGCGGGACGAGATGGGTGTCGCTCACCTGGATCAGGGTCATCTCGGCCGGTCCGGTCGTCGTCATGTCAGATCACGCCTTCGGCAGCAGCGATGTGCCCTGTCGCAGGGCGGAGCTCAGCGTCGACTTGGGGTCGGCACCCTGGTAGACGGACCGTTCGACGGCGTCCATCATCCCGTCGCGGATCTGCAGGTAGTTGTTGCCGGGGATGGCCACCCACGGCTCCATGCCGCCGAGCTGCGCGATGTTCGGCGCGAACAGCGGGTTCTCCTTGGCCCAGGTCTGCAGGCCGGCCGGGTCGTCGACGAGACCCGGACGCAGCGGCAGGTAGCCGATCTTCTGCGAGATCTCGGTGTAGGCGGCCTCGCTGGTCAGGAACTTGATCAGCTCCCAGCCGGCGCGCTGCTTGGCCGGGTCCTTGGACAGCACGAACAGCGACGCACCGGAGTTCGTCGGGACGGTCGGCTTGGTGCCGAACGCCGGCATCTTCGCCGCCCGCAGGTCCCAGTTGCCGCCCTTCGCGCCCTTCTGCAGGGTCGCCTGGATGGCGCTGGTCTCCAGCAGCATGCCGATCTCACCGCGGGCGAAGCTCTCGTACGCCTGCTTCTGCGCCAGGACGGGCGTCAGCCCCTCCTTGACGTAGCGCTGCGCGTCCTGGACGACCTCGACGGCCGGGGCCTGGTCGTAGGTGAGCTGGGTGCGGTCGGTCGAGAGGACCCGTCCACCGTTGGAGCGGACCAGGCTCTGGAAGCACCAGTCCTTGGCGATCTTGGTGAGGCAGTCGAGGTACAGGCCCTTACCGCCGGCCTTGGCGACGATGGCCTTCGCGTCGGCCTCCGCCTCCGCCCAGGTCGTCGGCGGCTTCGCCGGGTCGAGACCGGCCTTCTCGAACAGGGTGGCGTTGTAGTACAGCACCGGGGTGGAGAAGACGAACGGCACGCCGTAGGTCTTGCCGTTGGAGTCACCGAGGGTCCGCGCGGTCGGCGCGTACGGGTACTTCGCACCGTCGAAGTTCTTCTGGACGGCGTCCTTGCCGAACAGGTCGTCCAGCGGCTTCGCGCCCAGGGACCTGATGGTGAAGTCGAGGTCGGAGAAGCCGAGCTGGGCGACGTCCGGCGGGGCGCCGGCGGCGATCTGGCTCTGCAGGCTCGACACCGTGTCGGCGGCCGGGTTCGGGCTCGAACCCTTCGGCTTCTGCGGCGTGACGCTGATGTTCGGGTAGGCCTTCTCGAACTTGCCGATCAGGTCGTTGAAGGTGGTGGTCCAGGCGCCGGCCTGACCGAAGTTGTAGCTCTCGAAGACGATCGAGACCTTCTGGTCCTTGCCGAGTTCGGGGACCTGGCTCGAGGTCGTGTTGGTGTCCGCGTCTCCGCCAGGAGAGCCGCAGCCGGCCAGCACGGACAGGGCGGTCGCGGCCGCCACGGTCACCAGGAACAGTGGCCTGCGGACGGATGGTCGTTTCACGGGTGCTCCTTGACGGAGTGAAGGGCGTGACGGTGAACCGGTGTGACGGGTGAACCTGTGTGGCGGTGTGGCGGGTGTGGCGGTGTGGCGGGTGGTGCGGGAGAGGGCCCCGGTGGTGCGGCGGAAGGCTTCAGGTGGTGACGGGTACCCGGGCGGACGGGATGGCGCCGGCCTGGTCCTCGTCGGGCTGCCAGGCCAGACGGCGGCCCGAGTCACGGTCGAACAGGTGGGTGTGCTCGGGGCGGACGTCCAGCGTGATCGCGTCGCCGGCGGTGAACCCGGCTGGCCGGCGGGCCCGCACCCGCACCTCGGCCGCGCCGAGGACGCAGTGCGCGATCTCCTCGCTGCCGAGGTTCTCCACGGTGCGGATCGTGCCGCGCAGCCCCGCGTGGCCCGCGCCCGTGGAGTCCGCCACCACGGCGGTGGTCGTGGTGGCCAGGAGGTGCTCGGGGCGGATGCCGAGCTGGATCGCGCGCCCCGCGGCGGTGCCCGCGGTGGTGGTCTCGATGCCCAGCGCGACGTTGACGCCGGGGGCGACCGCGTGGAGCTGGCCGTCGCGCAGGGCGAGTTCGGCGTCGAGCAGGTTCATCGGCGGTGAGCCGAGGAACGCGGCGACGAACGCGGACGCGGGCTGGTCGTACACGTCGGTCGGCGAACCGATCTGCTCGAGACGGCCCTTGTTGAGCACGGCGACCGAGGTCGCCATCGTCATCGCCTCGACCTGGTCGTGGGTGACGTAGATGAACGTCCGGCCGAGCCGGCGGTGCAGCTCGGTGATCTCGGTGCGGGTGGCGGTGCGCAGCTGGGCGTCGAGGTTGGACAGCGGCTCGTCCATCAGGAACGCGCCCGGGTCGCGGACCAGCGCCCGGCCCAGCGCCACCCGCTGGCGCTGACCGCCGGAGAGCTCCCGCGGTCGCCGGTCGAGCAGCGCCGAGAGATCGAGGATCTCGGCGACCTCGGTCACCCGCTGGCGGATCTCGGCCCGGCGCACCCGCCGGGCGCGCAGCGGGAAGCCGATGTTGCGCGCCACCGTCAGATGCGGGTAGAGCGCGTAGCTCTGGAACACCATCGCCAGGTCACGGCCCCGGGCGGGAATGTCGGTGACATCCCGACCGTCGACGAGAATGCGACCCTCGCTCGGTGCGAGCAGGCCCGCGATGGCCCGCAGCAGCGTCGACTTTCCGCAGCCGCTCGGCCCGAGCAGCACCAGGAACTCGCCGTCGGCGATGTCGAGACTGACGCCGTCGACGGCCTTCGTCCCGCCGTAGCGGCGGGTGACGTTCTCAACGGTGATGCGGCTCACTGGTGCCCCCTTGCGTTTCCGGCGAACCCGCGACCGGACCGTCATGTCGTCCCGTGCCGCCCCGATGTCGGAGCCGGGTCAGCTGGTGGATCGTCCGGGGCCGGAATGAACTTCCGGCGTTCGGTTCAGGTGCGAAACGTGCGGTTCGATGTCGACCGGCCGAAGTTCAACAGGTCACGGTGTATGGGCGGTGAACGGATCGCGACGAGAACGTCCCTGACGACCCGTGATTGGAGTTTTCGATGGTGCGAAAGGACCTGCGTGCGGCACCTTCATCCGGCGGCGTGGATGCGCTACACGAGCGGATCTCACGGGTTGCCGGTGCCGGGATGGCGCCGGTCGCGTATCCAGCCGGCCAGCGCCGGGCCGAGGATGGCGGAGTCCTTCACCCACGCGAAGTGGTCACGGTGCGTCACGGCGTCCGCCTCGGTGATGTGCCAGCGGTCGAGGCGGGCCCTGGGCATCCGCCGACACAGGAAGTCGACGTTGGACGCGGGTCCCAGGCGGTCGTCGTCCAGCGAGATGGCCAGCACGGGCAGGTCGAGCTCGGCCAGCAGCCGGTCGTAGTCGCGGCGGGTCCCGTACGGCCGGTAACGGCTGGTCCGCGAGTGCCGCGCCCAGTCGGTCATCACCCGCCCCGGCATCGCCCCGCCGATGAGCATGCCTCCCGGCCAGTAGCCGCGGAAGCGGGCGACCAGGCCGATGGTCTGGATCGAGTACAGCGCCTCCGCCCAGCGGCGTGGACCGAACGCCTTCCAGTACACGGTGCCCGTCCCGAGCACGCAGATCCCGGCGATCCCCGGATCACCCGGGCCGTCCGTCCCGCCGCTGGTGCCGTTGGTGTGTTGGCGGGCGTCGGCGGCCGCCGCGGCGGAGTGCAGCAGAGCGATCTGACCACCAAGACTGTGACCGAACAGGTGGGGTCGAATCCCGGGAAAACGCGTGCGCACGGCGGCGAGCACCCGCGGCAGGTCATCCTCGATGAGTTCGCGGTAGCCGAACGTCGGCTGGTCGTGCAGCCCGGGCTGGGCCTCGCCCTGCGCCCGCAGGTCCGTGGTCACCACCGACAGGCCGGCGGCGTGCAGCGCCCGGGCGAGCGGCAGGTAGAACTTCGCCTTCAGCGCCATCGCCGGCATGATCAGCACGACCGGCGCGTCCGGATCGTCGGCGGCGAGGACGCGCAGCACGAACGACGTCCCACCGGTGCTCGCGACCGTGATCGCCGGAAGCTCGGCGAAACCGCCACCCCGCCCCTTCGACGCCGACGCCGACGCCGAGGCCGAGGCTGAGGCGTCCGCCGGGGTCGTCTCCGTCATGAGCGGGCACCGTCCGCGGGGGCGGCGACCAGCTCGGCGACATAGGCGAAGCGGAAGGTGGCGACCGCCGCGCCCGAGGCGTCGTACAGCTGCGCCTTGCCGTCCAGCTCGACACGTTCACCGGGCCTGGCCGCCAGCACGCGGCGCGCGCCGCGTTCCTCGATGGTCGCCACCGCCCGGACGATCCCGGTGGCCGGCCGGCGAAACGACGACCAGCTGTCCCGGACGACCAGCCAGGCCACATCCGCGATCCGCACCGCCGTCGCGCCGACGAACGCGCAGGCCCCGGCGATGTCGGCGGCGAGGAACTGGGCGCCCGCGTGCACCGTGCCCATCTGGTTGGTGAGCTCCGGACGGTCGGGAATCTCGACCACCGCGTGCTCCGCGTCCACCTCGGTCACCTCGACCCCGACGAACGAGCCGAACGGGACCACCTGGTTCGCCAGCCGGCGGATGTGCTCGAAATCCGGGAGGTCCGCTCCCGGTCGGGCGAAGGCCGCGAACGCGGACGCGCCCGGAGCCAGAACGGTCGGGTTGCTCAACGTGGATCTCCCAACGAAGGATGGACGTGCCCGTTCGTCCCCGGGGCCCTGAACGGCCTGGCGGTGATGGGCGGCCTGGGGTGATGGGCGGCCTGGGGTTATGGGCGGGTGGAGGTGACGCGGCGGAACACGCGGCGCGCCACCGAGACCCGGAGCACCTCCGAGGGCCCCTCGTAGATGCGAAACGCCCGTGCCTCGACCAGGAACCGGGCGACCAGGTGGTCCTCGCAGACGCCGAGCCCCCCGAAGAGCTGGACGGACCGGTCGAGCACCCGCCACACCGCCTCGGAGACGAACGTCTTCGTGATCGCGGCGCCGTGGCGGGCCGCGGAGCTGGTCGCACCCTGCTCGTCGAGGGTGGCCGCGGTGGCGTGCACCAGCGCGCGGGCGGCGGCGAGATCGATCTCGTTGTCGGCGACAAGTCCCTGGGCCAGGCCATGCTCGGCGATCGGGACACCGAACGACTGCCGTCCGGTGATGTAGGCCGCGGAAAGGCCGTGCGCCCGGTTCGCGAGCCCCAGCCAGTTCATGGCGAACGTCAGCCGGGACGGAGCGAGCCTCGCCTGCGCGTGCTCGAGGCCGAGGCCGACCTGCCCGAGCACGGCCGAGTCGGGCACCCGGCAGTCGTCGAAGACGACCTCGCAGTGCCCGCCCGGAGCGCTGGTGAAGTCCAGGGTCGGCATCCGGCGGACCACCCGCATCCCCGGATTGTCCGCGTCCACCAGGAACATCGTGGGTCCGAACAGGGTGTCGCCGCCGGCCTCGGTGCGGGCGACGACGATCGTGAACGCCGCGCCGTCCGCGCCGGTGGTCAGGTGCTTCGCACCGCTGATCGACCAGCCGTCGGCGACGCGGGTCGCCGTGGTGCGCAGCATGCTCGGGTCGGAGCCGGTGCCGGGCGCGGGTTCGGTCATCGCGATCGCCGAACGCACCTCGCCGCGTGCCAGCGGCGCCAGATACCGTTCGCGCTGCTCGGGCGTCGCGGCCTCGGCCAGCAGGTGGATGTTGCCGTCGTCCGGTGCCCAGCAGTGCAGGGCGAGCGGCCCGACGAGGCTCTCCCCGGCCGCCGCCAGCACGTGCGCCTGCCCCCGGAAGTCCAGCCCCAACCCGCCGTACTCGACCGGTGACAGCGGTCCGAACACCCCCGCCGCCCGGGCCGCGCCCACCAGCTCGAGGCGCAGCTCGTCGGTCACCGGACGGTGCTCGACGATGATCTCCCGTTCCACCGGGATGACGGTCTCCCGCACGAACCGCGCGGTCCGCGCGGCAAGCTCCACCGGGTCTGCCGCGTTGACCGTGCCCACCGCCGCCGCGGCGGTGAGCCCGGGACGGGCGGTCTCGCGGGCCTCGACGACTGTTTCGCTCACGGGATGCTCCCTGCGGTAATTCGCCGTTCCTCGGCGACCACGGCGGCGCCGGCGTCGACACCGGTCAGGAATAGGCTGTGTGCTGGATCAGAGTGGCGAACAGGGGCCGCCCGGGCCAGCGCTATCGACGTTTTCGATGGGGTGATTGTCGTTGTATTGATCGCCGCCTGAACCCGGTGCACCATGAGACGGTTCGCCGGTGACTTCCGCATCTCGCTGGACGGCCCTGCGGGTGGATGAGGCGAGCCTTGCCGCGCAGGACGTGCTGGTCATCGCCCTGACGGACCCGCGTGGGGAAGCGCTGGAGCGTTGGGAACCCGGGGCCCACATCGATATACGACTCCCTGACGGCCAGATCCGCCAGTACTCTCTGTGCGGTGATCCCGACGATCGGCGAACCTGGCGGTTCGCGGTTCTCCGCGAGGAGAACAGCCGAGGTGGATCCCGTTACATCCATGAACGAACAGTGGCCGGCACGGAAATATTTGTCGGCGAACCAAGAAACAATTTCCCGCTGGTTCCGGGTGGCTCCTACCATCTGTTGGCCGGCGGAATCGGCATTACCCCGTTCCTGCCGATGGTGCGCGAGCTGCACCGCCGCGGCGCCGACTGGCGCCTCTACTACGGCGGCCGCACCCGCTCCCGGATGGCCTTCCTGACCGAACTCGCCGAACTCGCCGGGCTGGCCGAGCCCGTCCAGCCCGGCGGCTCCACGCTGTCCGGGGAGCTGGGCGACATCGCCGACCGGGTGCGCATCCTGCCCGAGGACGAGCACGGTCTGCTGCCCGTAGCCGACATCGTCGCCGGGCTCGACGAGGACTCCCGGCTGTACTGCTGCGGTCCGGAGGGCCTGCTGACCGCGGTGGAGAAGGCGTTCGCCGGCCGGGGCGTCGGCAGCCTGCACCTCGAACGGTTCCGACCGCGCGCCGACGCCCTGACGGACGCCGCGCCGGCCCGCGCCTTCGAGGTGGTGCTCGCGGCCTCGGGTCGCACGGTGCGGGTCCGCGCGGACCAGTCCCTGCTCGACGCGCTCGACCGCGCCGGCCTGGAGGTCCCTTCGTCCTGTCGCGAGGGCACCTGCGCGAGCTGCGAGACACCGGTGCTCGACGGCGAGGTCGAGCACCACGACTCGGTGCTCAGCGACGACGAGCGCGCCGGCAACTCCACCATGATGATCTGTGTCTCGCGCGCCCGCTCGGAGCGGCTGACCCTTGACCTCTGACCCCGCCGCCGGGGCTCCCGGTCCCGCCTCCGCCGCCTCCGCAACTCCTGCCCCCGCCCCCGCCCCCGCCCCCGCTGACGGTGGCGCTCGTGTCGGCCGCACCGGATCGGTGGGCTCCCGGCACGCCGTCGTCCTGGGCGCGGGCGTCGCCGGCCTGCTCGCCGCCCGCGTCCTGGCCGAGACGTTCGACCAGGTCACCATCCTCGACCGGGACGACCTCCCCGACGTCCCGGATGTTTCGGATGTCGCCGATCCCGCGGACCTCCCCGCGACAGGTTCGCGGGCCGCTCGTGGCGCGTTCGTGGGTGTGGGCGTGGACGGTTCGGGGCTGGGGGAGCGGCGCGGAGTCCCGCAGGCCCGGCACCTGCATGCGCTGATGGACCGCGGCCGCCAGATCGTCGAGCAGCTGCATCCCGGCATCGTCGAGGACCTGGTCGCCGCCGGTGCCCAGACCAGCGAGGTGCTCGTCGGCGGTCGCTACTACATGCACGGCCGCCGGCTGCGCACGGCGCCGACCGGCCTGACCAGCGTGCTCGCCAGCCGCCCGCTCCTCGAACGCGAGCTGCGGCGGCGTACGGCGGCACTGCCCCGGGTGCGGATTCGCCCACGCACCACCGTGGTCGGCCTCATCGTCGACGGCACCCGCGTCGTCGGCGTCCGCATCCGCTCCGACACCACCCCCACCCCCACCCCCACCGGACGTTCCGTTCCACCCGGCGGGATCCGGCCGTCCAACGGCGGTGGGCCGTCCGGTCAGGGGCAGCTGGCGGGCATGGGCGAGTCGCTGGCGGCGGAGCTGGTCGTGGACGCCAGCGGACGGAACTCACGCAGCCTGGACTGGCTGGTCGGCGTCGGACTGCCACCGCCGGCGAGTACCCGGGTCGCGATCGATCTCGGCTACGCGTCCCGGCTCTACGAACGCAGGCCCGAGCATCTGGACGGGCAGCGCAGCATCATCGTCGCGACCGCGCCGGGACTGGTCGGCGCGGGGGCGGTCGCGGTGGAGGGCGGACGTTGGCTGGTCACCCTCGCGGGGCTGCTCGGCGCCCATCCGCCCGCCGACCATGACGGGTTCGAGCAGTTCGCCGCGGCGCTGCCCGTCCCGGACGTGTACGACCTGATCCGCGAGGCCAAGGCGCTCGGGGACCCCGTGCCCTACCGCTTCCGCGAGTCGGTGCGCCGCCACTACGAACGGCAGCGCCAGCCACCCGAGGGGCTGATCGTCCTCGGTGACGCCCTGTGCAGCTTCAACCCGCTCTACGCCCAGGGCATGACCGTCGCCGCCCAGCAGGCGCTGGTGCTCGGCGCGGCGCTGCGCGACGGCCCGGCCGGCGCCCCGGCCCGCTTCTACACGGCCGTCACCCCCATCGTGGACGTCGCCTGGGACATGGCCGTCTCGTCCGACCTGCGCTACCCGCAGGTCGCCGGCCACCGCGACCTGCGTGGACGGATCACCGCCAGCTACGCCGCCCGCGCCCAGCGTCGCGCGCACCACGACCCGGCGGTCGCCCGCACCCTCATGCGTGTCGTCAACCTCGTCGATCCCCCCACCGCGCTGCTACGTCCCGCGCTCGCGGCCCGCGTCCTGGCACCGGAACCCCGCGGCAGGTGAGCGCGTCCGGCCGCACGACCTTCCGAGGAGACCCGATGGTCACCGTCCACCCCCCGCACTCCACCCAGACCGCCGAGGGCCCGGCGGCCACGGACAGGTCGGCGGCCCTGCTCACCGAGTTGTTCGACCCGGCGAACCGGCACGACCCGTACTCGATCTACGTCCGGATGCGCGCCCTCGGCCCGCTGCACGACGGACCGTTCGGCCTGCCCCTGGCCACGGACCACGCCGACTGCTCGGCGATCCTCGCCAACCTGGACTGGGGCCACGACCGCGAGCCCGAACAACTGCACCCCACGATGCCCGTCGGCGCGTTCCCCACCACCTTCCTGTGGATGGAACCGCCCGACCACACCCGGCTGCGTGGCCTGGTGACCAAGGGCTTCACCCCGCGGGTCGTCGCCGGCCTGCGACCACGGATCGAGGCCCTCGTCGACGAGCTGCTCGACACCGCGCTACGCGCCGGCGAGTTCGACCTGATCGAGACGATCGCCTACCCGCTGCCGTTGACGGTCGTGTGCGAGATCCTCGGCGTTCCCGCCGCGGACCACCCCCAGGTGCAGGTCTGGTCGCAGGCCCTGGCCCGCGCCTTCGACCCCGACGTCCTGATGACCTCCGAGGCACTCGCCGCCCGCAACGCCGTGATCCCCGACTTCCTCGGCTACTTCCGCGAGCTCGTCGAGCGGGCCCGCCGCGAACCCGGGGACGACCTGATCAGCCAGCTCGCGATCGTCGAGGAGGCCGGTGACCGGCTCACCGCCGACGAACTGTTCGGCACGTGCGTCACCCTGCTCATCGCCGGCCACGAGACGACCGTCAACCTCGTCGGCAACGGCATGCTGGCCCTGCTGCGCCACCCCGACCAGCTCGCCCTGCTGCGCGCCAACCCGGACCTGGTCGCCCCCGCCGTCGAGGAGATGCTGCGCTACGACTCCCCGATCCACATGAACACCCGCGCCGCCAAGCGTGCGATGACGGTGGCCGGACGCACCTTCGCCCCCGGTGACGGCGCCGTCGCGCTGATCGCCTGCGCCAACCGCGACCCCGCCGCCTACGACGACCCCGAGCTTTTCGACGTCACCCGCTTCGACCGCTCCCGCCCGGTCGCGCCCGGCGCCCGCCCGGTGAGCCGCCACCTGTCGTTCAGCCTCGGCCACCACTACTGCCTCGGCGCCCCGCTGGCCCTCCTGGAGATGGACATCCTCCTGCACGCCGTGCTGCGCCGCGTCGCCACCATGGACCTGCTCACCGACACCCCGCCGTACAAGCCCAACATGCTCATCCGCGGCCTGGCCGCCCTCCCCACCCGCTTCCACGCCGCCTGACCCGTCTAACCCGTCGCATCGCGCCGAATCCCGTAGCGCCTCGTCCCGTAGCGCCTCGTCCCGTCGTGTCGTGTCGCGTCCGACCCGCGCCATCCAGCAAGATCACGATATGCCGAGGGTTGTTCGGGGATTTCGGCCTCCGAGATCCGAACAACCCTCGGCATGCGGCCTCACAACCCTCGGCATGTGGCTGCGGCCCGGCGCGTCGGCCGCCAATGGGCGAGGCGCCGGACCGTGGATGGGAAAGCGGCCAGGAACCGAGCCGCGACAATCCGATGCGCTCTTGGACGGCGACCCTGGGTATATATCGCTGACGGAAGGCTCGGCGGGCCGGCTGGTCACTGTGGCCAGGCTGGTTTCCGGCTCAGGCCAGGCCAGGCCGGGGCGGCTCGGCTCGGGGCGGCTCGAGTCGGCTCGTGTCGGCGCCCAGGTCGGACGGGGCTGGTGGGGTCAGGCGGTCGTGGCGGTGAGTTCGACGGGGAGGGACCGCAGGCCGCGGTGGATGACGCTGGGCTGGTAGGTCAGGTCGGCGGGGTCGACGGCCAGGCGCAGGCCGGGGGCGCGTTGCACCAGGGTGCGGATCGCGGTGGAGGCCTCGAGGCGGGCCAGCGGGGCGCCGAGGCAGTAGTGCAGGCCGAGGCTGAAGCCCAGGTGGCGGGGGGCGCGGCCGGCGCGGGCGTAGCGGGCGACATCGAGGGTGTCGGCGGCGGGGAAGACATCGGGGTCGCGGTCCGCCGAGCCCATCAGGACGATCACGCCGTCGCCGCGGTGGTAGTCGTGGCCGTCGATGGTGGAGTCGGCCAGGGCCACCCGCATGGTGAACTGGGTGGGTGTGTCGTAGCGCAGGATCTCCTCGGCCGCGGGGCCGGCGAGATCGGGCTGGGTTCGTAGCAGGGCCAGCTGCTCGGGGTGCGCCAGCAGGGCGAGGATGCCGTTGCCGACCAGGTTGATGCTGGTCTCCATGCCGGCGACGAGCAGCAGCACGCAGATGCCGATGACTTCGGCGGGCGTGAGCACCTCGCCGGACTCCTCGACGGCGACCAGCCGGCTGAGCAGGTCGTCCTCGGGGTGGGCGCGGCGCTTCGCGGCCAGTTCGGCGAGGTAGGCGACGACGCTGGCGCCGGCGGTGTCCCGCGCGGCGATCTCCTCGGGGGACAGCAGCGGTTCCGGGTCGGTGCCGCGGGCGACGGCGAGCTCCCACGACCGCAGCAGTTCGGCGTCCTGCTCCGGGACGCCGAGCAGCCGGCGTCCGACCATGGCCAGGGCCAGCGGCGCGGACAGGTCGCGCACCACGTCGAGCCCGCCGGCCGCGACGGCCCGGTCCACCAGGTCGTCCACCAGAGCGGTGATCCTCGGCGCCAGATCAGCGACCATCCGTGCACTGAACGCCTTGTTCACCAGGGCTCGTAGGCGGCGGTGATCGGGCGGGTCCATGCGGATGAACGAGCCGGGCAGGCTCGCCTCCTGATCCCAGAACGGGCTGAGCCGGTCGACGTTGCCGTGCCCCCAGGCCTGACTGCCCAGCACCGCGGCGCAGTCCGCGAAGCGGGACAGGACGTTGACCTCGGTGTCGCCGAGGCGGACGGTGGTCGGCCCGGGCGTCTCACGCATCCGCTGGTAACCCGGGTAGGGGTTGAGGTGCTGGGCGGCGTCGAACACCGCACGCGCGTCGGGTACCGTGCCGTCGGAAATGATCTCCGTTGAAGTCATGGATACGGCTCCTTCGGACGAGGAAAAGACCAGGCGCGGGCGCCATCGTCCGGGCCGGTGTCAGTCCGGGTCAAGAGACAGCAGATCATTTCGACGCATTGTTTATCATGCGATC
Source organism: Frankia sp. AgPm24 (assembly GCF_023243055.1). Taxonomy (NCBI): domain Bacteria; kingdom Bacillati; phylum Actinomycetota; class Actinomycetes; order Frankiales; family Frankiaceae; genus Frankia; species Frankia sp. AgPm24. The sequence continues at coordinate 80,058 of NZ_JALKFW010000200.1, forward strand.
AGGAAACGAGATGGACGGCCCCTGTGGTCGCTTCCTGGCGTGCTGGAAACCGTGTTACCGGCGGCTGTCGGGACGGTATTTTTTCGGCGAATTCTCCGCGACCTGGTGGACGACTCGGGTCCGCGTCCGAAACTATTCGGATAGTATGCCGGCGGACCGGCCTCGCCGGTTTTCCGGGCAGCGGAGGCAGGGCATGTCCAAGGGCGGCTATGACCAAGGGCGGCTATGACCACTGAAGCGACCGTGACCACTGAAGCGACCGTGACCACTGAGCCTGTTGACGTGCGGGCTGTTTTCGATCCGCGGCGCCGGGACGATCCCTATCCGGTGCTCCGGGCGCTACGCGAGGCCGGTCGCGTCCACTGGTTGTCCGAGACCTCCCCGCGCATCGTGGTGCTCACCCGCCATGACGACTGCGGTCAGCTGATGACCGACCCGGCGTTCGGTCATCTGAGCATGGCGCAGAGCGCCTTCCGTCCGGTGACGGACGTCGACGAGGGCCTGCGTTCGATGCTGCGCGCGAACCCGCCGACCCACACCCGGCTGCGCCGTCTGGTCAGTCGGGAGTTCACCGCCGGGCGTATCGCCCGCTTCGGTGACTCCGCCCGGCTGCTGGCCGCCGAACTGCTCGACGACGCGGTGCGCCGCCGCGGCGGCGAGGTCGACCTGGTCGAGACCTTCGCGCGTCCACTGCCGTTGCGGATCATCTGCACGCTGCTCGGCGTCCCGGAACAGGACGATCGGATCTTCGCTGACTGGGCTTCCGCCCTGACCCGCGGCCTGGATCCCGACCAGATGCTCTCGCCCGCCGAACGCGCCGCCCGCACCGAAGGCACCCGTGGGTTCGCCGAGTACTTCACCGCGTTGATCGCCCGTCGCCGCACCGACCCCGCGGACGACCTGCTCAGCGCCCTCGTGGCCGTCTCCGATGGCGGTGACCGGCTCGCCGGCGACGAACTCGTTGATCTGTGCGTGCTGCTGCTCGTCGCCGGCTACGAGACGACCGTCAACCTTGTCTCCGGCGCCGTGCTGGCGCTCGCGAACGACCCCGAGCAGTACGCGTTGCTACGGTCCCGGCGCGACCTCGTCCCCGCCGCGATCGAGGAGACCCTGCGTTACGACCCGCCGATCCAGTGGCTGGCCCGTTCCGTCCTCGCCGACGTCGACATCGCCGGCCACACCCTGCGTCCCGGTGACGGAGCCCTCGGTCTGCTCGCCGCAGCCCAACGTGACCCCGCCGTCTTCCCCGATCCGGACCGCTTCGACGTCACCCGTTACGCGGTCCCCGGGTCGGCGGGCATCGCCCAACCGGCCCGGCACTTCGGCTTCGGCCAGGGCATTCACTACTGTCTCGGCGCGCCACTGGCCCGTCTCGAGGCCGAGATCATGCTGAACGCGCTGCTCGACCACGCCACCCGCGTCGAGGTCACCGCGGCCCCGAGCTACCGCCCCCACCTCGCCGTCCGCGGCGCCAGCACCCTTCCCGTCCGTCTCAGCACCGACTGACCCGGACCTTCCCGCCGGCCGCTGTGGGAACACCGTCCGGCCTGAGCCCACCCTGATCGCAGGGATGGCACAGCCAGGATGGACGTGCCGGGCAGGGCCGCCCGCCGGTTCCGCGGAACACCGTGATCGCGGGCCGGTTCCGAGGCGCTGACCCGGGGTGGGTCAAAGCCGTCGGATCACAATGGGGCCGACCCGGAGGGTCGTTGGTTATAGTCGGCCGAAAGCCACGGGTGACGCGGGTGGCGCGGGGGGCGCGTGATGCGGCTGAGTGACGTACAGGGCCTTCTCGCGAGCTGTGAACCGGGCGATGACCGGCGAGACCGCGGCGGGTGCGCCTGGTCGAGGCCGGGGTCCTCCCGCGGCGGGTGTTCCTGATGAGCCGCTCATGATTCTGCCGGAGTACGTGCGGTCGGCGCTGCCGGACTACGACGTGGGGCGTGAACTCGGGCGCGGCGGGTTCGGGCGGGTCTTCGCCGCACGCCACCGTCGGCTGGACCGTGCGGTGGCCGTCAAGGTCCTGCCGCTGGCGGCCGACGATGACGCGGTCGAGGCCGAACCCACGGACACCCCCTCGGGCACAGGCACCGTTGGCGTTCTGTTCGGCGGGCGGCGGTCCGCGGGGACGGCCGTGCTCGCGGCGGGCAGGGTCGACGCGGAGGCGCACATCGTCGCGAGCCTCGACCATCCGCACATCGTTCGGGTCTTCGACTTCGTGCGGACGCCGGAGACGGCACTGATCGTCATGGAACTGCTGCCCGGCGGAACACTCGACGAACGGGTCCGGGACGGCCTGTCGGCTCCCGGGGGGTGCGCGGTGGCCGCCGCGATCGCCGTCGCGCTCGACCGTGTGCACCGTGAGGGGCTGCTGCACTGCGACATCAAGCCGTCGAACATCATGTTCACCGCGGACGGCGCGCCCCGACTCACCGATTTCGGGATCGCCCGGCTGCTGGAGACGACCGTCGGGATCGCGCAGACGAGCGTGGTCGGCTCGACCCCCTACCTGGCTCCCGAACAGTTCGAACTGGCCGTGCCGGGCACCGGCGTCGACGTCTACTCCCTCGGTGCCGTCCTCTACGAACTGCTCGCCGGGACGCCTCCGTTCGGTGCCGATCCCCGACCGCACGTGATGGCCGAACGCCATCGCAGCGCGCTGCCCCCACCGCTGCCGGCCCGCTTCGGCGCGCTGGACGCCGTCACCCGCCGGGCACTGGCGAAGGACCCCGCCGACCGTCAGCCCGGCGCCCTGGCCTTCGCCACCGACCTGTGCGACGCCGCCGACCTGACGTTCGGCCCCGACTGGCTGACGCACACCGGCATCCGCTTCCGTGGTGATGACGACCTGCGCCGCCCCGCTCGGACCCACGGCCCCGCCCAGCCCGCACCGCCGGCCCAGCCCAGGCCGGCTGGGCCGCCTGGGCCGCCTGGGCCGGCCAGCATGTCAGCGCGGATGCCGGGCCAGGTCGGGCCGGCGCGACGAGGCGGCCCGTCGCCGAGCCTCGGCCCGTCGGCGCGATTCGGCCCCTGGTCGACGGCGCGGTTCGGGCGCTGGTGGACGGCGCCGGTCGGCGTGTCGGTGGCGACCACCGTGGCGGTCGTCGCGATCGTCGTGGCGCTGCTCGCCACCGGCATCCTGAGCGTCGGGCGTCCGAACACCGCGGCCAGCGGTGAGGGGGCTGGAGCCACGTCCACCGCCGCCGCGCCGATCGTCTACCCGGTGAGCGCGCCGCTGCCGCTGCGCGGGCTGATCAGCCTGGCCGCGGACCCGGCCGGCGGCATCCTGCTGACCGACTCCAGCCAGCACACCCTCACCCGGTTCGTCGACGGCAAGGTCACCTCGATCGTGGGACGTCCCGCGAACGTCGCGACCACCTCGACCGATCCCGGCCCCGACGGGACGAGCACCCCCACCGGGACGGGCAGCACCGGCGGACTGGAACGGCCGGAGCGGATCGGGCTGCCGGGTGTCGCCCGGGACGAGCCGGCGGCCGACGCGGGGCTGCACCGCCCGGCCGGACTGAGCGCCGGTGGGGGATCGGTGTTCGTCGCGGACGAGTGGAACTGTGTGGTGCGCCGGCTCTACCAGCCGCTCGGCCAGCCCTGGCGGGCCGAGACCATCGCCGGACGTCCCGCCGCCGAACCCACCGGCACCACGATCGCCGGAGCCGGAGCCGGCGGGGGCGATCCGAACGCCGGACGGGCACCGGAGCAGATCTGCCCGGCCGGCGGGGCGTCGTCCACGCCGCGGGCACTCGGCACGAGGGTCGGGACGCCGACCTCGGTCGCGGTGGGTGGGGACGGCGCGGTGTACTTCACCACCGGCTACGCCGGGCAGGTGTGGCGGCTCGACCCGGCCGGCGCGTCCGGCGACTACCGCTCGACCCCGGCAACCCTTGTCGCCGGCACCGGCACCGGCACCAGCGGCGGTGGCGGTGGCGGTGGCGGCCAGGATCGGCGCGGTGCCGGGGAACGTCGCTATGACGGTGCCGAGTCGGCGACCGCGGTCGGGCTGGACAACGCCTACGCGGTCGCGGTGGATGGCGTCGGGCGGGTGTTCGTCCTGTCGTACGCCGCCGGCTACGCCCGCATCCACCTGATCGAGAACGCCAGGATCACCACGGTCGTGCAGCGCCGCCTCGACGAGTCCGCCCTCACCACACTCGCCCCGGCCCCCGGTGGACGCGGCGTGCTGTTCACCGACGCGGACGCGCGCACCATCACACTGCTGGACCCGCCGACGGCGGCTGGGCCCGGTGCGACGCGGGTGGTGGTGCGCGGGACGTGCGTGGGGGCGACCGAGCGGCTGTTCGGCGTCGCCGTCGACCGGGCGGGCGACCTGTACTACTCCTGCAACGACGCCTCCCAGGCGGGCGTGTACCGGCTCACCGCCGGTGATCTCGCCGCCGGTGTCGCCGGACCCGGCCGCCGCGTCCTGTACTGATCCGTCCGATCAGGACATCCGCGAGACGGGACCGATGGGCCTGGCCTGGCCATGGCATCCGTTGCCGTCCAGCGGCTCAGAGCGGGCGTCCCGGTTGCCAGAAAACCGATGCTGGCCCGCTCACTGCGGACGGGCGCGAAAAATCACCTCCTCCGCGGTGAGCGGTGCCGCCGGGTGATGGGACAGGCACATGGGGGTGCGAATCCGGCTGAATCGCAGGGATTCGCTTGTGGCGTAGAACTCGCCGACACCGAGCCGGCCGATGTCGGCGGCTTCCCCGCCGGCGGTCCGGGCCATCATCCGGGCCGCCTCGATCTGAGCCGGCGCGTTGAGCCGGCCGAACAGCTGGGTGGTCGCGTTCCCCGGAATGCCATTGTGCAGGTTTTTCGGTGCCTGCGTAGCGAAGACCAGACCCAGGCCGTACTTGCGGGCCTGTGATGCCAACGCCAATGTGCTCGCGGTGCACGCGGTGCTCGAACCGGACGGGGCGAACGTCTGTGCCTCATCCATCACGAACAGCGCGCTGAGCGGCCGATCGGCAGCCGGATTGCGCTTGGCCCAGGAGAACAGCGCGAGTTGCAACTGGTTGACGAAGCTCTGGCGCTGCTCGTCGTTGGCCAGGCCCACCATGCTGATCACCGATACGCGGGCTAGTCGTCCCGGAGCCGGGCACAGCAGCGCCTCCGGGTCGACCGGCTCACCGTGGCCGCCGAACAACGGATCGTTGACCATCGCCGCCCGCAGTGCCTGCGCCAGCTCCGCAGCCCGCTTGCCGGTCGGATCGAGTTCGTCGGCCACCCCGTCGGGCAACTCGGCCAGCAGGGTGACGAACGCGTCCAGGCCGCCGCGGTTGCCCCGGGCGAAGTGCCGCAACGCCGCGGTCAGGATGGCACGGCCGACGTTGGCCCGATGGGTGGTCCCGGTGACATGCGCCCGGGCGGCAAGTGTGGCCACCCCGGCGTCGACCGCGGCACGAAACTCGTCCGGGTCCGCGCGCAGGCCGGTGAAGTCGGGCAGCGGCTGGAAGCTCAGCGGCCGGCCACCGTCACGGCGCGGCGTCCAGATCACCACGTCGGTCCTGGCCAGATATTCGGTGGCGCGATCGGCGTCGCCCTGGCGCCAGCCGGTCGGCGCGACCGGCCAGGCATCGCCCATCCGGGCCAGGTCGTTGTTCGGGTCAAGCACGATCGAGGACACCCCGCGCAGGGCGCACTCCTCGACCAGCCGGCGAATCAGCACCGTCTTGCCTGACCCCGACCCGGCGAAGATCGCCACATGCCGCCGCAGTACGGCAAGGTCCAGACGTGCCGGCACGCCGGCACGCACCGCCGTGCCGAGGATGAACTCCGCCGACTCCGGCCTCGGGTCAGGGGCTGTGCCGGCCGTCCCCTGGGAGGACTGTGCGCCGCGCTCGTCGCCGATCCGATGATCCCCTTCTTCGGGCCGCGCGGTGGACTCCACGGATTCCCTGGCCTCGCTACTGGCCTGCGCCGAGTCACGCGGCGTCGCCGGCCGCGTCGGAAGGTGCCCGCTCCCAGGCGCCCCAGCCACGCTGCCGAGTGCCTGGCGCAGCAGGTCCGTGCCGCTCGCTGGCCGCCGGGTGGTCAGCCAGGAGCGTAGGCCCGGCGGACGCCGATCGAGCAGGGTGTGCAGAGCCGCGAAGGTGGCCAGGTCGTCGGAGGGCAGGGGCAGGCTGCGTCCACCGGCGGCGTGGAAGGCATCCAGCGCCTGCAGGACCTTTGCGCCGGTACCCCACCCGCCGTTGCGCAGCAGGAACAGGTGCCGCCGCGGATTGTCGGCCGCGATTGTCGCCGAGGTGCAGGCCGCGGTGACGCGCGGCAGAATAGCATTTCCGTGTTTGGCGGTGATGGCCCGGAAACACCAGTGCATCTGTTCGCCGGTGTCGACGTCGAGGGTTCGGGTGAGCCGGGCATGCAGCGGCGGGCGGGTGCTCGGGCTGGTTTCGAGACTGTAGTCGTGCACGCGGTCGTTCTCGATGATCCACGCCTCGAGGCCCGCGGCCAGCAGCCTGGGCATCAGGTTGTCCTCGTTCGTATCGGTGACGCTCGGCACGCTCGCGCGCAGAGCGGCGAACTCGGCGTCGAACTCCGCGAGGCCACCGGCACCCTGGCCGCTGGATACCTGGCCGGCGCTGCCGCCGCCCACCGTGAATGCCGCCGCGGACCATGCGACGTCGCTGGAAAAGATGCGTCGATCGGGGCCGTCGCCGGCGGTTCGGGCACCGTCATCGCCGCCATCTGACCGCACCGTGGGAGCGGGACCGGAGACCGCTCTGTCCTCGGTGGCAAAGTCGTGAAGTTCGCGTACGACACCATGGGAAAGACACCATTCAAGATGGTGGTTGATCCGCTGCAGCAGTTCGCGTGGAGTGAAGTGCGGTGCTTGGTCGAACGCGGCCCGGGTGACCGGCCAGGTGGGGTACGGAGGTACGAAGCCGACCCGGTCATAATTTTCCTGGAACCGACGTTCGATGATTTTCGCGGTGATCGCGGGATCGTCCAGGCGGTTCAGTGGCAGCATCTCCTCGAACCGACCCTGGACCGAGGCGATGGCACGCTCGCGGAACGCGATCCAGGCAGCCGGCAGGCAGGTCAGCACAAACAACGTTCGATCTGTGCATTCCTGTAGAACCATCAGGCCGTCCGCGAGCATGTTCAGCCGCGTCGTGGCGCCGCCGGTCTGCCCGTCCTGGTCGGAGTCACGGGCGGTGGCCTCGGCAATGACCCCGTCGACCTGGTCGATCGCGATCACGCTCGCTCCGGTCAGCGAGAGCAGTCGGGACAGATCGCGGGTTATCTCCCTGCTGTTGCGGGTCCGTGGCTGGATACCACGCCGAATTCTTTCGCCGGGCTCCAGCTCCTCCATGGACCGCAGATACGTCTCGCCAACGGCCCGGTCGTCCAGATCGTCCGAGGTGAACAGGACCAGTGCGCACAGCGTGTCCTGGCACTGTCGAGCCAGGGAGTTATTGTATTTGTTGAAGGCGACGATGAGATCCTTCAGCGAGGTCGGCCCCAGCGCTGTGTCTCCGGCGAGCGCGGCGGCCAGTTCCGTGGTGGCGCCGAGCAGGCCGCACAGCCGGCGCAGGAACCGGCGGACCTGGATCTCGCCCTCGAAGGTCTGGAAGAGGCCGGAAAGGATCGCGCCCACGGCGCTCTCGACAAAATCGTCACCGCCGACGGGCCCGATGAGGAAGAAGTATCCGCCGTGCTTCTGCACCACCTGCCGAACCCAGTTGAGCATGTGCGTCTTGCCGGCTCCAGCCTGCCCTTGGACAAGAATCCCGCGCGACCTGCCGGTGTCCGCGGCGGCGAGTGCCCGCAGTATGCGTTGCCGGGGCATGATGTGCACATCGTCGACGTGCACCGGTGAGGCCTGCCAGACGTCTTCCAGGCCATGCACCCAGTCCAGTTTTACGGTGCTCAGGGCAGTCAGCGCGTCCATCAGGCGGGCCCGATCAGCAGGAGATGGTTGTCCTGATCCCCGATCCGGACAGCCGCGGCATGGTCGCCGGCGGTGAGGGAGCGCCGGTCTTCATCCGGTACGACCCGTACATCGTCCTGGCGTGCCATCCGCCGCAGCACCTGATCAACCTGAGTCCTGGCGGCCCCACCGAGCAGCGGGCGGAGCTCGGTCAGTCGCACCCAGTCGTAGGGAGCCGCCGCCAGCCGGGCGTAGGCCGCGCGAATCGCTGCCTCGAGCGGGACAGCATCGCTGTCGGGTTGCCCGGCGGCGGGGTCCGGACCCTGCTCGAGCGCCTCAGCCGCGGTCGGAGTGTGATCGCCGAGGACGTCGCCGATGGTCTGGTCCGCCCGATCCAGGAATCGGTGCACACCTTCGGCGAGGGCGAACAGGAGCCCGGCCGGCACGCTGATGCGAACAGGTTCGGCACGCGGGGCAAGCTCCCGACGCCCGCGGGCCCAGCCGGCATCGGTCGCCTCGTGGAACAGGGTGTTGCCGTGACCGCGGATCTTGCTGCTGTTGATCAGGCCGAGGTCGTTGAGGCGGCGCCGGTCGTCGCCCACCAGAGTGAACCCGAAACGGTCTCGCAACTCGCCGTTGGAGATGGGCTGCCTCTGCGCGAGCAGCGCGATGAGGAAGGCGGCCTGCCGGCCTGTGAGAGTGGCGGCGCCACCATGGCGGGTCGCCGAGGAATCGCGGGTCATGGGTTCACTTTCTCTTTCGGTTTTGTCCTGCGTGCGGTGACACAACGCTTGATCTGTTCGACGACGGTCTCCACGTCGCCGAGAACTGCTTCGTTGACGAACCGCAACACGGTGAACCCCTCGAGCCCAAGCTCGTTGTCGCGCCAACGGTCCCGTGCGTAGTGCGTCATCGCGCGATGCTCCGGGCCGTCGACCTCGACGATCACTCGCTCCACGAACCAGGCCAGGTCGACGTAGATCAATGAGGAGAGTGCCCCCGGTCGATGCGGTTGGTTCCAGGCCCGACCGTGCGCCCAGGCCTGGCGGCTCAGCATGCGTTCGAGCCGCTGCTCCGCCAGGCTCGCCGGGTGTGGCCGCCCCCGTACCGCCGGCGTCGTCGCTGGTGGCGGGATGCCGGGCGATGATGCTGCTGGCCGCGACTCCGTGTCCGAGCCGATGTCCGTGTCCGTGCCGATGTCCGTGTCCGTGCCGATGTCCGTGTCCGCGTTCGCGCCGCGGGTCGGTACGTCCGGTGGGTCGCCATGGGAAGGAAGTCGCTGACTCGGGCTTACCGGGCAGGCCAGAACGCGGATTCGGTCGGCGTGTGCCGCCACGGGCGGGCCGGTCAGCCAGACTCCGGCGCGTCCCTGATAGGCGAACCACTCCAGCGCGTGCAGCAGGGCGCGCTGCCCGGCGGGCTGTGGCTGTGTGGCGGGGTCGACGATCAGCGCGAGGTCCGTCCGGTCGAACGCGGCGGAGATCGCCCGGGTGACCCCGGCGGCCCGCACATCCAGCGGAAAACGGATCGTCCGGGACCGTGATCCGCCCAACAGCGCCTGTTCCGCCAAAGCCGCCACATACGGTCCGGAACCGCCGTGGGCGTCGGCGGCGCTGGCGGCAAGCCGGCGAATCGCGGCCGATGCGGACGCGTCAGCGGACCCGAGCGCCTCGCTGCCGGAAAGCCAGGCGGGCACCATGGCCATAGCCAGCGATTCCAGCTCGTCGAGCAGTGCCTGGCGCTGGGCCGACATGGATGTGTGAGCCGGCGGGCGGTAGGCCACGGCCGCGGGAGCGTCCTCGGGCAGCGGATCGAGCGCGCGGCGGACGGCGGCGTCGGTCGTTGCCTGCAGCAGAATCATCCGAGTGGTCGGCAACGCCTCCCAGGACATGCGGGCTGCCGGCGCCTCCTGAACAACCGGGGGCGACGGCACTGCCGGCCGCCCCGCGCGAAGAGGTTTCTGGTGGGCACCCCGTCCGCCATCACCGTTGCCGGCCGGCCGGCCCGCTTCACATCTGTCCGGTATCCCTCGACGACGGGTGGTTGACCCGTCACGCCCAGGCGCGGTTGTGCGTTTGGGACGTTCGGGAGAGGTGCGTTCGGGAGGGCTGCGGTCGGGCGTGACCGCGCGGTCGGGTGCGGCGGCAGGGAAGGCGGGTTCGGGCCGCATCGCCAGGCCAGGGATACGACGGGGGAAGGCGGGCTCGACCGTGGGCTTGGCGCGGCCGTCCACGGCATGGCCGACCTGCCGCAGGAGGGTCTCACGGGCTGCTTCGAAGCCGAGACCGAACAGGTCGATCGGGACGTAGGTGGCGAGCAGCCCCGACGCCCTGCATTCCTCAACCCGGATCGGAAGGAGCCGCCGCTCCGACCCGGATGGGTTCATCGCGACCACGGCCTGCCATTCGGGCGAGCCGTCGAGAGAGCGAAGATGGGTTGCGGAGAGCACGACGATCGTGCGTTTGGTACGGGTGATGCCGGCGTTCGTATGCGCACTCCAGTTCGAGCCCGGAACCAGATCCCAGGCCTTTATCAGAGTGCTGTAACCCGCAGACTCCAGCTGCCAGGCCAGCCACTCTGCCCAGTCCTTGTCCTGCGCGACGTAGGAAAGGAGAAAGTCGCGTTCTTCTCCTGGCGACACCAGGCCCACCCCCGTCTGGACCCACCCCCGACCACAGGCCCGTATTGCCATTCTGGCATCGGCGGTGAGGATGCGTCCGTCCGGCCCGTCGCTCTGCCGCGGAGTGACCGGGAGTGAGCAGTCTCAGCTGGGGGAGTCCAGACCAAGCTCGGCCAGGATCGCGGGGGAGAGGCGCCCGGTGCGGCCGACCTCGGCGGAGCCGAGAAAGACGACCTTCCAGGTGCCGCCGGTCCGATGTAACAGCGCCCGGACCCCTCCGGCGGTGGGCGAAACGACACCGGCGCCGGCCCAGGTGGGACCGGTCGAGTACTGACCGTTTACTCGGGGCATTCCAGATGGAACTCGGTGAGGATCGCACGGGGTGTTCCGTCATCGCAGCCGATGTCCGCGGAGCCGAGGCTGGTGACCTTCCAGACGCCGCTGGTCTGGTGCAGAAGCACCCTGGCGCCACCGGCGGTCGGTGAGTCGGTGGCGGCGGTGGCCCAGGTGGGATCGATCGTCGAGACCGCGACCGCCGTCACGGCCGCGTCGGTGGCGAGCGCCGGCTCACGTTTCACGGCCGCGACGATCTCGGCGTACGGCGAGAGAGGCTCGTCGGTGGACGTCGGCGGTGCGGTGGCGGCGATCTCGGGGGTCGTCGTGACAAGGGGCACCGGGGACGCGGTGACACTGGCGGTCGGGGACGCCGTGGTTGGCGCGGTGGTGCCGGTGCCGCCCTTCTGATCGCCCTGGCATCCACCCAGCACCAGAGCGAGACCGATCGTCGCCGGGAGCACTACCGATCTCGCAGTGCCGATGATGCGCATGCGTGCCACGTCAACCCCCGGAATAGTGCGGTCGGCGGAGGCTAGCACCGATGTCCGGCCGGAGCGGGACGGGTCGGATATCGGCCACCCGTTCGGTGGTCCCGGTCACCTGTCCTGGTCACCTGATCGCGACGCCGGAACACGCGAGGATGGGTGGATGGCTGCCGATCCGCGGGTGCTGTACGTCGTGGCATGCGGGGGATATCCCGCGGCTGAGCTGCCGGTGTTCGTCGAGGCCGCGCGGGCGTCCGGGTGGGACGTGTGTGTGGTGGCGACACCGGCGGCACTGGGTTTCCTCGACGTCGAGCGGCTGGCCGCGCTGACCGGCCATCCGGTCCGGTCGCGGTACAAACGCCCGGGCGAGCCGGACGCGCTGCCGCCGGCCGACGCGTTCGTCGTCGCACCGGCCACCTTCAACACCATCAACAAGATCGCGGCCGGTATCTCGGACACCCTGGCGCTCGGCCTGCTCAACGAGGCCCTCGGCGGCGGCCGGCCGATCGTCATGGCGCCCTACCCGAACAGCGCGCTGGCCGGTCATCCCGCCTATGCCGCGAGCCTCGAGGCGCTGCGCGGCTGGGGTGTGCGGCTGGTGTTCGGCCGGCCCGGCGACCCGCGCGGGGGAGCGGACCAGCCGGGCCGTGAGAACACCGTGTTCCCCTGGGCGGAGCTGACCGACGCCCTGAACGACCTTCGCTGACACGGACGGGGCCACCACCCCGGGGCCGCTGCCCGGGGTGGCCGGCGAACCCCGTCCGCGCCGACCGGCTCAGCAGGTCACGGCCAGGTGGAACGGCACGACCACACTGGCCTGGCTGCCGGACTTCATCGACACGAAGACGCCGTTGGGCTTACCCGAGCGCTGGGCCACCCGGATGAACGACGCCGCGGGGCTCTCCGTCCCCACTCCGCCGACGGTCGCCGTGTACGCGCAGGCACGGACGTCCCGGTCGAACAGCACCTCGACGTTGTTGCCGCTGGTGAGCCCGGCGCTGGTGCCCGCGCTGCCGCGCACGACCTGACCGGCCGCGTTGACCACGGCGAACCGCGGCGCGTCGACCGGCAGCGCGCTGACCGCCGCGGCAGCCGACGTGCGCGGCGAGGTCTCCCCGACGTTCTCCGGCGCGTTGTCGGCGGCGAAGGCGGTGCCGCCCACCGCGGTGGTGACCGCCAGCGCGGCCGCGGCGACGAGCAGACGGGGACGGGTGATGAGGGAACGGGACATTGTGGTGACCTCCGCTGGCGTAAGGCGACGCCGTTTCGAGCAGGCGTGGCCGGTGAATGCGATGCCTCACGGAACCAGGTCGACCGGCGGTCGGGTAATACGCACTTGTGCGTAGCGCCGGGCGCGGACGCGGGTGGCGGGCGCATTGCAGGTGTCGGATTCCGGTCAGTTCCACGATGGCGCCGACCCATCCTGGAATGCTGGCGCGCACCGGCGCACCATAACCAGGGAGGGTAGCGAAACATGTCGGGCGCAACCACAAAAAAGGACCTGCGGGACGTTCTCGAGCTGGTGCGTGTTCTGCACGCCGACGGCCCCGGCGGCGAGCTACCCACACCGGCACTCGCGCACCTGGCGCGGATGGTCGGCTGCGACTCCGCATCGTACTGTCGGGTGGATCATGCCAGCCGGCGGGTGCTGTCCGCCGTCATCACACCGGCGTGCGACGAGCTGAGTGGATCGGCCGCATTCGCGGCGGTGCTCGGCCAGCATCCGGCGTTCATCGCCCATCGCAACCGACAGCTGCGGTCGGGCATGTCGGTGGCCCTGACGGACCTGGTGGATGGCGCGGCCCTGCGCGACCTGCCGATCTACGCCGACTTCTACCGGCCGCGCCAGATGTGCGACCAGCTGCTCAGCCTCGTCACGATCGGCCGCCGCCAGGGCAGCGTGCTCGTGTTCAACCGCTCCAGGCATGGCTTCTCCAGCCGGACCCGGGAGCTGCTCGACCTCGCCTCACCGCTGATCTGCCAGGCGATCGCGCAGCGGGCGCGGCTCGCCACCCTGACCACCGCCCTACGCGACGCCCAGCGTCACGGCGCGGCCACCGATCAGGCCGCCGACCGGCTCGCGGCGCTCACCCCACGCGAACGTGAGGTGGCGGCCTGCCTGGCCGACGGGCTCGGTGACCGCGACATCGCCCGCGCGCTCGGCATCAGCCCGCGCACCGTCCAGAAACACCTGGAGCAGATGTACCGCAAGCTCGGCCTGACCAGCCGCGCCGCCCTGGTCGCGGCGATGCGCACCCCCACCCCGTCCGGCGCACCGTTGGCCCCTGGCGGCGCACCGCCCACCCTGGCCGGCCGGGACACGGACCGCCTCGCCAGTGACGCGGCGTGATCCAGCCTGCGGGGCGATGGGTATCCGCAGGGTGAACACGCCGTCCGAACATCAGATCCACCTGGACGAGACGCCGACCGTCCGGGTCGGCGCGGTTCAGATCTCGGCCGTTCCCACGGCCCGCAGACCGGCAAGGTCGACGTTGTTCTGCAGGTCGGTGACGGACGCGAAAAAGCCGATCTCGGTGCCATCGGCGGCCGTGACCCGGAGCAGGTAGTCGGCGTACTCCTCCGCCGCTCGGGGGTTGAGTAGCTCGATCCGGCTTCCCGTTTCGGTGATCCATCGCATGAAACCAGTGTGTGGGGTTCTTGAGGGTGAGTCGAGTGCCGTAACGACCTTGCCACGGGGGTCGGAGTACCCGTCCGGGTCCTGCTGAGGACGACAGACGAGAGACAACTATCGGTCTGTTTCGGGGCTCGCCGGTTTGCCGGTTGTGATCGGCTCATCCGGAAACATCCCGCCCAGGCCCGCACCGGCCCACGGCCCGAAACCGCCACGCCCGCAGCCCAGATCCGCCGGTCGTGGCCCGGCTTCGCCGCCCCGCGACCGCAGGTTCGCCGTCCACCGTCCGCGCCCCGTGGCCCGTCGCCGGCAAGGATCGACCCCACCGGACCGAAGGGAGTCGCCGCGCTGGATGTGTCCGTCCGGACTATGGGACGGACCGGGCCCGAACGCATGTCCGTCCACCCTCGGGTCAGTGCGGAAGGTGCACCGAGTCTGTTAAGACGGCCCAATCTTTGTGCTCCTGGCTTTGCTCGGCCCAGCTCGTATGGTGCGATTCCCCGTGGGCCGGACGGTTCTCATCCACGGATTTCCGAATATCAGGAGGATCGGTGCGCACTGCGACCGCGCACGCGCTACGGCGCACAGCCGCCGCCGTCATGCGACCGGCGCGCCGCCGCCGGCAGGCCCGACGGACGGCCCGGGCCGTGTCCCGCGGACCGCGGGGAGTGCTGGCCCTGGGGCTCGCGCTGACCATCGCCGGTGCCGGGGTGGTCGAGTCCGCGTCGGCCGCGGTCGCGGCGGTGCCGTCGGCACTGCCCGGCGCAAGCCCCGCGGCGGGCCTGTTCGCCGCGTTCCCGAAGGACCTCGACCTCTCTGCCGCCGGACTGGAATACATCCTCACCTGGGAAGGCTTTCGCGCCACCCCGTACGACGACGCCACCGGAAACTGCACCATCGGCAGCGGCCACCTGATCCACCGTGGTGTGTGCACCGATGCCGACCGGCTTCAGTGGGGAACCATCACTCGCGACCAGGCCAGGTTCATCGCCTATGTCGACATCGAATCACGCATTGTCCCGGCGATCCGCACCGGAATTCCCAGCACGCCGCTGTTCCAGCACCAGTTCGATACCCTAGTCGACTGGCTCTACAACGTCGGCCCCGCCTACATCACCGGCCAGAGCAGCGTCCGCACCGCCCTGCTGGCGCTCCCCCCGCGCTACGGCGACGTGCCGTTCGCCCTGCTGGCGTACGTCTATTCGGGCAAGTCGAAGATGTGCGGCCTCTACCGCCGCCGCATCGGCGACGCCACCCTGTGGAACACCGCCAGCTACGCGAGCAACCACGCCGCCTGCCCGCAGGACTACCTCTGACCGACCGCTACCGCGTGAGGTCACCCGCCTCCCGCGCCGGCGGCCACCGCATCGACCACCCGGCCCCGGCCGACGTGACCCGCACCGCGCCGGGCGGGCCTGGACCCGCCCGGCCGAACGTTGTCGGCATGTTCCCACACCCTGGCTCGCGGTGCCCACAGCCGGTATCCGGACCGAGCTGACCGCCCACCCGCTACCCTGTAGAGGCCGGAGCCACATCCACCGCGTGGAGTGCCGGCACGGGGCGGTAGCTCAGCCGGTTAGAGCAGGGGACTCATAATCCTCCGGTCGTGGGTTCGAGCCCCACCCGCCCCACCAAATCCGCAGGTAGACGGCAACATTAGGGTGATCAACCTTGCGTGCTTCGGAGATCATCCCGTACTTACCCCGTACTTTGACGGGCCCCTCGGATGTCGATCGAGTCTCCAGGCGAAGGATGATCTTCTTGCTCCTTGTCCTGCTTGCAAAGATGCCGAGATCGCCGCACGGGAGGCGGTGTAAGCGAGTGGCAGCTAGGACGGCGACCATCAGGGCCGGCTGGGCCAACACGCGGAGATCGCGCAGCCACCGCGGGGTCTCGAGCTCCTCACCCACCACTGGGTTCGCCGCGACGATACTGTCGAGCGCCGCCCGCTCGCGCTGACGTTCGACGATCCGGGCGGACTCGTCGAGGTAGCGCAGTCTGGCCGGCGAGTCGTCGCCGGGCGGCACGTCCCAGGCCCCGGCCCGCGTGGCGGGCAGAAGGTTCAGCGCAGCACGAATGCTCTCTTCAGCCTCGTCGAGCTGGTCCCGCTGGCGCTGGGTGACTGCGAGGCATCGCGGCCCGAAGACGTGGGTGCCGGCGGCACCATGAAAAACCTTACAGGGGCAGTGATCGCCGCTTGGTCTGGACCGGACGCCCGTTGTTGTAGTCCGTAATGTAGCCCGTTGGCGAGTGCCAGGCTGCAGACCAGGGTCGTTCCTTCACGCCCTGCACGAACCGCTTGAGGTGGGCCACCTGGTCTTCGTCGGTCGTGGTGATGCTGGGGCCGGCGAGGTGTAGCACGCGCTCGTCTGTGTTGTGGCGGTGGCAGAACCGCAGTTCGTGCACGGCCTGGTAGACTCCGATCCCGCGGCAGTCCAGCGACATCCGGGCGGATCTGCTGAATGCCAGTGCGGGCGCGAGGTCGTAGAAGAAGAACCACTGGCCGAATCCGACGCCATACCCATGCCGCACGATGTGGTCGTCCTGTGAGCACGAGCGCGGTAGGGCGTCGGTCTCCGCGCGGACGGCTGCGAGGTAGGAGCCGGCATCTAGACCGTTGCCATACCAGGAAGCACCGGCCACGTGCTGGGCGCACAGGTTGCTGCCGTGGGCCATTGAGTCTTCTCTCCGCTTCGACAAATCCGAGCCATGCGAGATTAGGGTCCAATGCCACTCGGTTAAGGAGGAGGGGCGTTCGTCCATCCCAACACGCCAACACCCGATCCCTTTCCGGTCAACTTT
>NZ_JALKFW010000004.1:0-11924 GCF_023243055.1 Frankia sp. AgPm24
GGGGCCCCGGGGGGGGCCCCGGCCCCCGCGGCCGCCGCGGGGGGGCCCCGGGGGGGGGGGGGTGCCCGGAACCACCCGGTCCCGCCTGGACCTTGCCCGGGCCGTCGGTCTGGCGGCGGTGCGCGGGCCGGCGGTGAGCGTCGAGCTTGATGACGCGCCCGCGCAGAGCCGCCGCGGGCCCTATCCGCGGGGGGTGCGCTCTCCCGGGCCGGACGATCTGGTCGTGCACCAACAGGATGTGCAGGCCGTCGTGAACGCGCTGTGGCATGGTGGCGCCGAGGCCATGTCGATCATGGGTATCCGGGTGACCGCGCGGACCGCGGTGCGCTGTGTCGGCAACACACTGCTGCTTGACGGCGAGGTGTTCTCGCCCCCGTTTCGGATCACCGCCATCGGTGACACCGCCGCGATGCGGACCAGCCTGCGCGACGACCCGCAGATCATCGTCTACCGGCAGTACGTGGACGCCTACCGCCTGGGCTACCGGGTCAGCCAGAGCGCGGATGTCACCCTGCCCGCGGCCCAGCCCTGAGCGGCGCTCTAGCTGAAGGCGGCGGCGCGCAGGGTCTCGACCTCGTCGGACAGGCCGGGAGCCAGCCGGCGGGCGGCGCCGCCGTCGCCGCAACGCTCCAACCAGCGGGCGAGCATCAGATGGCCGCCCTGGGTCAGGACCGACTCGGGGTGGAACTGCACGCCCTCCAACGGCAGGCTGACGTGCCGCAGGGCCATCACCACGCCGCTCTCGGTTCGGGCGGTGACCTCGATCTCCGGCGGCAGCGTCCGCTCGTCGACGGCCAGGGAGTGGTAGCGGGTCGCGACGAACGGGGTCGGCAGGTCGGCGAGGACCCCGGCCTGGTCGTGATGGACCAGCGAGGTCTTGCCGTGCAGCAACTCGGGGGCGCGGTCCACGGTGGCGCCGAACGCGACACCGATCGCCTGGTGCCCGAGGCACACCCCGAGCAGCGGCACGGCCCGCTCGGCGCACTGGCGCACCATGGGGATGCTCACCCCGGCCGCCTCGGGTGTGCCCGGACCGGGCGACAGCAGCACCCCGTCGAACCCGAGACCGGCGAGGTCCGCCGGGTCGACCTCGTCGTTGCGCAGCACCACGCAGTCCGTCTCCAACTGGCCGAGGTACTGGACCAGGTTGAACACGAACGAGTCGTAGTTGTCGACGACCAGGATCCGCATCGGGCGGCCTCCGTCCAGGCTCAGGGTCGTGCTTGGCGTCCCTGCCTGTCCTGCCCAGGGCGGGCAGGGCAGGACACGGGACTCAGTTGCGGGCACCGCCCCCGGCCGCCCCGCCACCGCCACCGGCACCGCCACCGGCAGCGCCGGGCTGAGCGGCGGCACCCGCACCGGCGCCAGGCGCGGCTGTCGCGCTCGGCGAGGGGGTCTGACCACCGGTACCGGGGGTCTGGGTCTGGCCGCCACCGGGGTTCACGGTCGGCAGCTGGTCGGTCGGCTGGGTCGCGGTGGGGCTCGGCGGTGCGGTGGTCTCGAGCTGGGCGGCTACCGACAGGGTAATGGTCGACCCGCGGGGTGCCGCGCCGCCGGACGGCGTCTGGGCCACGACGGTGCCGGGCGCCACGGTGTTGTTGCCGACGGTCTGCTGGGTGGCCTTCAGACCCCACCGGCCGAGTTCGGCGGCGGCGTTGTCGTAGGTGCTGTTGCGCACGTCCGGCACGTTGACGCTGGAACTGACCACGTAGACGGTGACGGTCGAACCGGGCTTGACCGGGCCGCCGGCCGCCGGGTCGGTGCTGTCGACCGCGCCGACCTTCTGCGAGGTCTGGTTGTAGAAGGGCATGACCGCCGGATTCAGGCCGAGCGCCCGTAGCTGTGCCACGGCATCGCTCTGGCTCTTGCCGACCAGGTCGGCGGGAATGGTGACGTCACCCGCGGCCTTGCCGATGAACAGGGTGATCGTCCCGTTGGACTCGACCTGGGTACCCTCGGTCGGGTCGACCTTGGTGACCTGGCCGGCGCTGTCCGGCGCGTCCACCGAGGAGATGGTCACCGTGCCGCGGAAGCCGGCGCTCTGCAACCGGGCTCGCGCGTTCTGCTCGTTCAGGCCGAGCAGACCCTTCGGAACGGCGATCTTCTCACCCGACCCGCCGCCACCGCCGCCACCGCCGAGGAAGGTGGAGGCGAGCAGCACCACCGCGACGAACACGACGACGACGCCGAGGCCGGCGAGGATGTACTTCCACGCCTGTGACCTCTGCGGGCTGCCGGGCACGGCGCGCCGGTCCAGAGCACCGGTGAGGTCGTACCGGTCGAACGGGCCGGTGCCGAAACGGCCGTCGTCGTACGGCGCGTCCGGGTACGCGCCGGCGGCGGGGGCGAAGGAGGTCGCGTCGTCGCCGTAACGGTCGTCGGCGTAACGGTCGCGGGTGGGGTAGCCGGCGCGGTCGCCGCGGCCCAGCACGGCGGTGCCGCTGGCCGCGGGCCCCAGGGTGGTGGCGGCTCCGCTGGCGCCACCAGCTCCCATCATCGCCTGCACCTGACGTCCGGCCAGGGCCCGCTCCAGATCGTCGCGCATCTCACCCGCGGTGAGGTAGCGGTCGTCGGCGTCCTTCTCCATCGCCTTGAGGACGATCGCGTCGGCCTCGGGGGAGATGTCGCGGTCGTGTGCCGACGGCGGGTCGGGATCCTCGCGGACGTGCTGGTAGGCGACGGCGACCGGGTTGTCGCCGCGAAACGGCGGCGCCCCGGTGAGCAGCTCGTAGAGCAGCACCCCGGTGGTGTAGACGTCGCTGCGGGCGTCGACCCGCGCGCCGCGCGCCTGCTCGGGGGAGAGGTACTGCGCGGTGCCGATGACGGCCGCGGTCGCGGTCATCGTGGACGACGTGGCGGTGGTGGCCCGGGCGATGCCGAAGTCCATCACCTTGACCGCGCCGTCCGGGCTGAGCATCACGTTCGCGGGTTTGATGTCCCGGTGGATGATGCCCATCCGGTGGCTGTAGTCCAGCGCGGCGCAGACGTCGGAGGTGATCTCCATGGCCCGGCGTTCGGTGAACCGGCCCTCGGACTGGAGGGCGTCGCGCAGCGTCCGGCCCTCGATGAACTCCATGACGATGTACGGGATGTGGGTCCCGTTGATGACGTCCTCGCCGGTGTCGTACACCGAGACGATCGCCGGATGGTTCAGCGCCGCGGACGACTGCGCCTCGCGCTGGAACCGGGCGAGGAAGGTCGGGTCCCGGGCCAGGTCCGAGCGCAGCGTCTTGATGGCGACCTCGCGGCCGAGCCGGGTGTCCCGGCCGCGGTAGACCTCCGCCATCCCGCCGTAGCCGATGCCACCGCCGAGCTCGTAACGACCGCCGATGAGCTGCGGGGCCGCGCCGGGCGGGTACGTGTGGGTTGCGTCGGTCACGAAGACTCCCCTGCCTCACCGACGAGATCAGCCACGACCGGTGGCGCGGACACCGCGCCCGCCGGGGTTGCCGCCGAGTTCGACTCGGAACCGTTGCCGGTGAACAGCCGGTTGGAGACGAACGCGGTGATCGCGACCGTCAGGACGAGCAGAATGATCAGGAGTGGCAGGGGCAGCGCCCAACGCCCGGCGCCGGCCCCGGCGCCGCGTCGCCGCTCGGCCCGTCCGCCCGACCAGTCGGACTCCCCGCCGCGCCCGTGCGCCGGGTTGGACCACCCGGCCGGGCCCTGCTTGTAGATGGTGCCGGGGTCCTGGGTGTCACCATAGCCGCCACCGTCGCCGTACCCGGGGCCGCCGGTGCCGGGGTACCCGCCGCCCGGACCGCCGTAGCCGGTCGACGAACCATAGCCGGACGGCTCACCACCGGAGCGCGACCCGTCGCCGTACCTGCCGCGGGCATCCGGCCCGTACCCGGGGTCCTGGCCGTAGCCCGTGTCCGGCCCGTAGCCGGAGTTCGGTCCGCCGTAGCCCGAACCGGGGTTGTAACCGGTGTCGGGGCCGTGCGTCGGCGGGCTGTGCATCGCGGTCGCGGGCAGGTCACCGTCGGGTTGCAGCTGGGTGCGGTCCGGCGAGACCTGGGAGCGGTCCGGACCCGAACCGCCCCGACCGGGTCCGCTGCCGCCGCGGCCGGCCGCGGCGTCCGGCTCCTGCGGAAGCCAGGACGGCGGGCGGCTGCGGGAGGTCTGGCGGTGCGCCCGCCCCGCGGTCGGCGGGGGCAGCCCCGGGCCGCTGGGATGGCGGGCGGTCAGATCCGGGGAGCTGGGCCCGCTGGGCCAGCGGCCGTTCTCGGGTGGCCACAGGTTGCGTCGGATACCCGCCGCCGAGCGCGCGAACGCCCCGGCGGAGCTGGGCCGCCGGTTCGGGTCCTTGGCCATCGCCGAATCGACCAGCGCCCGGACCTGGTAGGGGATGTCGGTGGGCAGCGGGGCGGGGGTGTCCTGCTGGTGGGCCATGACGACGACGATGGGGTTGCGGTCGTCGAAGGGACGACGGCCGGCCAGGCACTCGTAGGCCACGACGCCGAGGGAGTAGACGTCACTGGCCGGTGTCACCGGCCGGCCGGAGGCCTGCTCGGGCGAGACGTAGTAGGCGGTGCCCATCATGATGCCGGTCGCGGTCAGCGGGGCGGCGTCGACGGCGCGGGCGATACCGAAGTCGGTGACCTTCACGACGCCGTCCGGGCGCAGCAGCAGGTTGCCGGGTTTGACGTCACGGTGGACGACCCCGAGGGCATGCGCGGCCTGCAACGCGTCGGCGGCCTGACCGAGGATGTCGAGCATCCGTTCGGCCGACAGGCGCTTCTCCCGGTGCAGCATCGCGGACAGCGGCTCGCCCTCGACCAGCTCCATCACCAGGTAGGCGGTGGGGTAGTCGTCCGCGGTGGCGACCTCGCCGTAGTCGTAGACCGAGGCGACCCCGGGGTGGGAGAGCCGGGCGGCGTGCCGCGCCTCGCCGCGGAAGCGGACCAGGAACGACTCGTCACTGGCGTACTCCGGACGCAGCAGCTTGACGGCGACGGGTCGGCCGAGGGTCTGGTCGAGTCCGCGCCACACCTCGCCCATGCCGCCAGCGGCGATCCGACCGTCGAGGCGGTAGCGGTTGTCCAGCACGGTGTTCGGCGACGCGGCACCGGCGAAGGGCTGCGAGGGAGAGGAGGAGTTGCCGGGCGAGTTGTTCATGGTCTGTCCAATGCGGCCTGCATGACCTTTTTCGCGACGGGGGCGGCGATGGCACCGCCGGTGCCGACCTCACCCCCGCCGTCCTCCACAATGACGGCGACGGCGACCCTGGGGTTGTCCGCCGGTGCGAAACCCACGAACCAGGCGTGCGGCGCCACGTCGGTGCCGTGCTCGGCGGTACCGGTCTTCCCGGCGACGGTGACCCCATCGATCTGCGCCTTACGGCCGGTTCCGGCGGTCACCACGCTCTCCATCATCGTCGTGAGTTCCGCCGCGACGTCGCCGCTGATCGGCCTGCCGAGTTCCCTGGGGCTGGTCCGGCTGATCGTCCGCTTGTCCGGGCCGCGCAGTTCGGACACCAGATAGGGCTTCATCTCGGTGCCGCCGTTGGCGATCGCCGCGACCACCTCCGCCATCTGTAGGGGCGTGACCCGCACGTTGTACTGGCCGATCGCCGACTGTGCGGTCTGCGCCCCGTCCAGGTCACTGGGGAAGACGCTACGTGCCTGCGACACGGGGAGGTCGGGGAATGTGGTGTTGAAGCCGAACGCCTCCGCCTGGCTACGCAGAGCGTCATCGCCGAGGTCGATCCCGAGCTGACCGAACGCGGTGTTGCAGGAGATCGTCAAGGCGTGGATGAGTGTGTCGGTCTGGCCGTCGCCGCAGGTCTCACCGTCGAAGTTCGGCAGCGTGACGGTGCTCAGCGGCAGCTTCAGCTCGTTCGGGGCGGCGATCCGGTCGTCCGGGTGGCGGCCCGCGGCGAGGGCGGCGGCGGCGGTGATGAGCTTGAAGGTCGACCCCGGCGGATAGGTCTGCTGGGTCGCCCGGTTGAGCAGCGGCTGTGCCTTGTCCGCGGAGAGCACGCCGTAGGCGTCGGTGGCGGTCTTCTCGGTGTGGCTGGCCAGCGGGCTCGGATCGTAGGTGGGGCTGGTGACCATCGCCAGCACCGCGCCGGTCTTCGGATCGAGTGCGACCACGGCTCCCCGGCGGTCGCCCAGCGCCTGCGCGGCGGCCTGCTGCACCGCCGGCACCAGGGACGTCAGCACCGTCCCACCTCGGCGCTGCTGGTTGGTGAACAGCCCGGTCACCCGGCTGGCGAGCAGCCGGTCGTCGTCCCCGGAGAGGAACACGTCCTGGGAGCGTTCGAGGCCGGCGGCGGTGAACAGCGTGTAGTAGCCGGTGACGTCCGCGTAGAGCGAGCCGGCCGGATACTGCCGCTGGTACTTGTACTGGTCGTTGGAGGCCACCGACCGGGCGATCTCCACGTCGCCGGCCAGGATCGAACCGCGCTCCCGCTCGAGGCGCTCGGTGATCTGCCGTCCGTTCGTCGGTTCGGTCTTGAGGCTGTGCACCTGGCCGACCTGCAACCAGTTCGCGTTCACCAGCAGGGCGGCGAACAGCACCATGCAGACGACAGCGACCCGGCGAGCTGGGCGGTTCATGTCGTCTTCACCACCTGGGTGGGGCTCTCGGACACGGCACCGGGATCGAACAACGGCGCCTCGGACGGCGGCTCCGGGGCGCGCCGCGCGCTGTCACTGACCCGCAGCAGCAGAGCGATGATCGCCGCGTTGGCCACGATGGACGAGCCACCGTAGGAGACGAACGGCAGGGTGAGTCCCGTCAGCGGGATCAGCCGCATCACCCCGCCGACCTGCACGAACACCTGGAGGCCGAGGGTGAACGACAGGCCGGTCGCGAGCAGCTTGCCGAACGCGTCCTTCGCCCCGAGGGCCGCGCGCATCCCACGCAGCACCAGCAGCGCGTACATGGTCAGGATGGCCATCACCCCGGTGAGCCCGAGCTCCTCGCCCAGGCTCGCCATGATGAAGTCGGTGTTGGCGAACGGCACCTTCTGCGGATGGCCCTGGCCCAGGCCGGTGCCGCTGATCCCACCGGCGGCGAACCCGTACAGCCCCTGCACGAGCTGGTAGGACGTGCTCGACGGGTTGTCACCGTCGAAGGCGTGCAGCCAGCCGTCCACCCGGATCTGGACGTGGCCGAACAGCGGGTACGCCAGGACCGCCCCGGCGACGAACAGGCCGAGGCCGCTCAGAATCCAGGACACCCGCTCGGTGGCGACATAGAGCACCACCAGGAACATTCCGAAGAACAGCAGGGACGAGCCGAGGTCGTTCTGCACGACCAGGATGCCGAGGCTGGCCAGCCACGCCACCAGCAGCGGGCCCAGCGTGCGGGCGTGGGGGATCTTCAGGCCGAGCACGGTGGGCGAGCCGTAGGTGAGCACGTCCCGCTTGTTCACCAGGTACGCGGCGAAGAAGATCAGGATGAGGATCTTCGAGACCTCGCTGGGCTGGAACGAGAACGGCCCGACCCGCAGCCACAGGCGGGCACCGTTGATGCTGGTGCCGATGCCGGGCACGATCGGCAGCATCAGGCCGACGATGCCGGCCAGGCCCGCGGTGTAGGCGTACCTGGCGAGCTTGCGGTGATCACGCACCAGGGCGAGCACGAGCACGAACACGATCATCGCGAGCAGCGTCCAGACCAGCTGCACCTGCGCCGCGCTCGGTGGGATGTGCCGACCGGCCTGTCTGGCCGCCTCACTGCGGGCCAGGTCCAGCCGGTAGATCATCACCAGCCCGAGGCCGTTGAGGGCGACGACGACGGGCAGCAGCACCGGGTCCGCGGCGGGCGCGAAACGACGGACGGCGATGTGGGCCATCGCCCACAGGCAGAAGAAGCCCAGGCCGATGGTCAGCACCCCGAGGGAGAGCTGACCGACGTCGGCGAGGGTGAGTGCCGCCAGCGCCGACGTCGCCAGCACCCCGGCGTAGATCAGCAGGGTCAGTTCACGGCGGCGGTACGGCGGCAGGTCGATGTCCCGCGGCAACGGCAGACCGGCGAAGGTGGCGGTCAGGTCCGCCGACCGTGGCCGACGCAGCGGGGGAAGCGGGAGCGGCGGGCGGGTCATCGCTGGCCTGGGGACATGAGCATGGGGCTCACGGAGTCGCGGTGGTCGCAGGGGTCGGACATCCGGCGGGGACGGGGGCGACCCGACAGGCTTCGGGCGGCGCCGTCGGCAACACCGCCGGCACCTTCGTACTCGTCGACGGGCTCGGGCTGACCGAGGGTGCCACCGTCGCGGAGGCGGCCGAGGCCGCCTCCGGCGAGCTGCTCAGCCGGGCGATGATCTGTTCGGCGTCGGAGCGGCTGTTCGCGGGGATGCCGTCCCGCAGGTCACTGCGGTCGGCCGCGCTGATCTCGGCCAGCGGCTGGCCGTGGGTGAGCACCGAGGAGAAGTGGATGCCGGCGAAGCCGCCCTTCACCCCCTGGAACAGCGCGACCTTGTCGTCGTCGACGCCGACGTAGTACTGGCTGCGCACATAGCTCCAGCCGGCGGTCGCGCCGGCCACCACGATCACGAACACCACGGTGGAGACGAACAGCACCCGACGGCCGGAGCGGCGAGCCTCGCGTTCCGGTTCCGCCTCCCCGTCCGCGTCGTCGCCGTCCCCGTCGGAACGGCTGCCGGCGGACTGCTGCCGGTCCCGGCGGTGGAACCCAGGCCGGCCGATCCTGGCCGCCTTCGCCGCCGCGGACTCGGCGTCGCCGTTGCGCGGGTCGGGGCCGCTGCGGGCCAACTGGGCACCCGGCACGACCCGCTTCTCCGCCGCCGCACCGGCCACCAGCGGATGGGACAGCGCCCCACCGTGGTCCTCGGCGATGTCGGCGACCACGACGGTGATGTTGTCGGGCCCGCCGCCCTTGAGTGCCAGGTCGACCAGTTGGTCGACGGCATCCTGCGGGGACGGCAGCAGCAGCGTCTCGCGGATCGTCTCCTCACTGACCACACCGGACAGCCCGTCGGTGCACAGCAGGTACCGGTCGCCGGGGATGGCCTGACGCACCGACAGGTCCGGTTCGACCTCCCGGCCGTCGAGCGCCCGCATCAGCAGTGAGCGCTGCGGATGGGTGTTGGCCTGCTCCGGCGTGATCCGGCCCTGGTCGACGAGATCCTGCACCAGGGTGTGATCGTGGGTGACCTGGCTGAGAATGCCGTCGCGCAACAGGTAGGCGCGGGAGTCACCGACGTGCAGAACGCCGAGCATGTTCCCGGCGGACAGCACGGCTGTCACCGTCGTGCCCATCCCGTCGAGCGCGCTGTTCTCCAGCGACATCTCCCGGAGCTGGCGGTTCGCATCGCGGACGGCCTCGTTCAGCTCGGTGACGAGATCGTCGCTGTGCACGCCGTCGTCGAGATCGGCCAGCCGTGAGATCACGGTGGAGCTCGCGACCTCACCGGCGGCATGGCCACCCATCCCGTCGGCGACGGCCAGCAGACGCTGCCCGGCGAACGCGGAGTCTTCGTTTCCTTCCCGTACGTGCCCGACATCGGAGCGGACGGCGAAGTGCAGCCTGAGGCTCACCGGTGGAGCTCCAGGACCGTCTTCCCGATCCTGACCGGCGCGCCGAGAGGTACCGGCATGGGACTGGTCACCTTCGTACGGTTGAGGAATGTGCCATTGGTCGAGCCCAGGTCCTCGACGAACCACTGCCCGTCGTGGTGCACGAGTCTCGCATGCCGGCCTGACGCGAAGTCATCCTCGAGGACCAGAGTCGAGTCCTGTGCCCGTCCGATGGTGACAGGTACCGATCCTAGTGGAATCGTTGTGCCTGCCAAGGGACCCTTTGTCACGACCAGTTTGCTTGGCGTGCGCGGCTTGTGCGCTGGTTGCGGGGGGTTGCGAGGCGCTGCTGGGCGCGCGATCGGTGGCGGTTCGCGGCGTTGCTGACGTTTCGTCGGGCCGAACATGTCCAGCCGGACGGCCCGCACCGCCACCAGGACAAATCCCCACAACAGGGCAAGAAAGCCGATCTTGATGATCAGCAGCACCAGCTCACTGGGCTCGGTCGGGTCCATCGGCGACTACCAGCCCCGATCCGACCGGGAGCGGCCACGCCCGCCGGGATCCTGCTGCGGGGCGTCCAGCTGCCCGGGCAGGACTGTCTGTGCGTCGTACACGTCGTCCAACGGCTCCAGGTCGAGGGGCTCCCGATCGCTGGCCGGCGGATCACCGGAACGCCGGGAAGGGGCACGCCGCGGGTCGCGATGATCCTGCGAGCCCCCGACATCGTCGCGGCGATCGCGCGGGCCGCGGGCGTAGCCGCCCCGCTCCTCGCGCGCCGACCCCGGACCGCGACCACGCTCCCGTGCGCGTGGATCGTCCGGCTGATCATAACCGCGCCGGCCCTGGTCGCGGAACTCCTGGTCGCGGTAGTCCGCACCGGTTCCCGCCCGACCGGGGCGCTCCGGGCCGTAGGAATCGTCCGGATAGGCCGGGCCGCCATCGCGCCGATCGCGCGCGTACGGATCCACCCGGTCGCCCGGATCCACCCGGCCACCCCGGTCGCCGCGTGGCGAGGAGCCGGCCTGGTACGGATCGTCCGGGACAGGGGTGGGTCGCCGCTCCGGCGGCGGGGTGGGACGCTGCGCCGGGCGCCCCGGCACCGGCGTCGAACCCGGCCGGGTGCCCACCCGCCCCGGCGGTGGCGTCGCCCCGGCCCGGTTCGGCAGCAGCACGCCCCGCTCGGACGACGATCGGTCACCGGGCGCTCGGTCCAGGGATGCCCGGTCCACCGGTGCCCGCTCGGCGGAGACACGATCGGGGTGCGGGGTGGCGCGGCCACCCGCCCGCCCCGCCCCGGCCCGGCCGTCCTGCCGGCGAAACACGATCGTGGCGGTACCGAGTTCGATACGATCACCGTTGACGAGCTTCACCTGCCGGGCTGCCCGCCCGTTCACGAGACTGCCGTTCGTCGACCCGGCATCGACGTACAGGAACTGCCCGTCCGGCAGCCGGCGGATCTCACCGTGGCGCCGCGACACCCCGGTGTCGTTCAACCGGATGTCACACTCGACGCTGCGGCC
The DNA here is from genome assembly GCF_023243055.1 of Frankia sp. AgPm24. Taxonomy (NCBI): domain Bacteria; kingdom Bacillati; phylum Actinomycetota; class Actinomycetes; order Frankiales; family Frankiaceae; genus Frankia; species Frankia sp. AgPm24. The sequence goes on from NZ_JALKFW010000004.1 coordinate 11,012, forward strand.
GATCACCGTGGTCTCCGCGTCCAGCGGGTACTCCCGCTCCCCGGAACCACCCGGCGCCTTCGTCGTGATCAGCAGATGGGGTGTGCCCGGAGCGCTCGGCCGTGACCGGCGACCGGCGACCACCCCCGGATCGGCCGCCGCCACACTGCTCCGGATGCGGAACACGCCGACGTCGAGATCGGAGGCCTCCGACAGCCGCACCGACACCGGCCCGACGAACGTGTACCGCTGCTCGGCGGCATGCTCACGCACCATCTCGGCCAGCTCGTCGCACAGTGCACGGTCATACGGGGAGAGTCGGGCGAAGTCGCCACTGGCCAGCTCCACGGCGAACTCGTTGGGCACCAGCACCCGGTTCGAGCTCACCGCGCGGCGGTCGTCGGTCTCCCGAGCCAGGGCGCTCGCGATCTCGACCGGCTCGACACCGCCCTTGAACACCTTGGCGAACGCACCTTCGACGAGGCCGCCCAGGCGCCGTTCGAAGCGTTGTAGCACGCCCATGCTCGACCTCCCTTCTCCCGGTCTGTGAGATCGTATGCCCCCGGGCGCCCACGCCCCACGGCTGCGCAGCCTGACACGTGCCCGGCTGGCGCGACCCCCCGACGCAGAGGACATCTCCGGCGTGATAGCGTGTCACCTGCACAAGAGATAGTTCCACTCGGGCGAGTGGCGGAATGGCAGACGCGCACGGTTCAGGTCCGTGTGTCCTAACGGACGTGGGGGTTCAACTCCCCCCTCGCCCACGCAAGCCCCTGTTGGCGCATGCTGCGCCGGTGGGGGCTTTCGTCATGTTGGCCGGGGGGGCCGAGCCCCCCCCCCCCCCCCCCCGGGCCGGCGGGGGGGGGGGGGGGGCCGGCGGGGGGGGGGGGGCGGGGGGGTTGTGTGTCGGGGGGGCTTGTGGGTTGTGGCGCGT